>CAMLPN010000004.1 GCA_946481965.1 uncultured Neisseriaceae bacterium
CATGACTAAATATCGTTTTAACAAGTATTCTGGAATAAAATTAAAAATTTTTTAAAGATGTAAAGATAAGTATTAATGTAGCATTAGTACAACTAAAAAGTGATTTTAATAAATTAAATATAATTAAATTATCAGAATTAATACCATAGAATATACTAATAAGGCAGAATGCTCTATTTATTAACAAAAATTAATAATAATGATGAATAGTTTGTTCATCCTTTCGTTATTAAATTAAAGGGGATTACATTTTGACAGTATATAGTAAATTTTTATCCTGTTAGTTGTTTACTTCCATTGAATATCTAAAAAAAACTTACAAAAGATCAAAAACTAAAAAAACTTGGGTTGGTAAAGAATCATTGTATTAAAAAGAGTTAGAGAATTGATAAATGGATAAATTAAAAATGCACTCACTCAATAAAGTTGATGAAAATATCAAAAAAATCGGTACACAATTCCCGAACAGTATTACTGAACGCTTAAACCAACAGGGTGAAGTCGAATACGCTATTGATTTTGATATCCTCAAACAAGAGCTTTCTTCCGTAATCGTTGCTGGTAGAGAAGAACGTTATCAGTTTACCTGGCCAGATAAAAAAGAATCGATTCTACTGGCTAATGCGCCTATTGCTAAAACCTTACGGCCTTGCCGTGAAGAAAGTGTTGATTTTGATGATACCGAAAATTTATATATCGAAGGTGATAATCTTGAGGTATTAAAACTATTGCAGGAAACTTACCTTGGCAAAGTCAAAATGATCTATATCGATCCTCCATATAATACCGGCCATGATTTTGTCTATGAAGATGACTTTGCGCAAAACACCTCAGAATATCTTGAAAATAGTGGGCAATTTGATGATGAAGGCAATCGATTGGTAAAGAATCTGGACACCAACGGTCGATTTCATACTGATTGGCTCAATATGATTTATCCACGTTTAAAACTTGCCAGAGACCTGTTAACTGATGATGGGGTAATTTTTATTAGTATTGATGATAATGAGGTTGCTCAACTAAGAAAAATTTGCAGTGAAATATTCGGCGAAAACAATTTCGAAGGACACATTCATTGGAGAAGAAGACATAATCAGCCAAATGATAAAACCAAAATGATAGGAATTGTTACAGAACATATTCTAGCTTTTGCAAAAAATAGTAGTTTGCTGAAAAAGTCTGGTGTTGGAAAGCTTAATTTGACAACAAATTTTTCCAATCCTGATAATGATCCTTTAGGTTGTTGGGCTAGTAAACCATGGAAAGTGGGTTCAGACCAATCTGGTAGCAAATATACAATCATTACACCAACGGGAAAAATACTTAAAGAAGAATGGATGGGGGAAGAAAAAACCTTTAAAAAATATCTTAAAGAAGGGCGTATATATTTCCCAAAAGAAGGAAATGGCATGCCTAGAAAAAAATATTACCAATTTGAGCGTGAAGAAGAAGGCCAATGCGCAACAAATTGGTGGACTCATGAACAATTTGGAAATAATCAAGGAGCTAACGATTACGCAACAACTCTATTTGGAGTTAAAAATATTTTTAGTAATCCAAAACCGATTGAATTAATAAAAGCTTTGTTGAAAATTGCAAATGTAAAAAGTAAACACATTGTACTGGATTTTTTCTCCGGATCTGCTACTACTGCTGACACAACTATGCAACTGAACGCAGAGGACGGAGGCAATCGTAAATTTATCATGGTGCAGCTCCCGGAACCAACCGATGAAAAAAGCGAAGCTTATAAAGCCGGTTATAAAAATATCTGCGAAATTGGCAAAGAACGTATTCGTCGTGCGGGTAACAAAATTGCCAAGGAAAACCCTCAGGCTAAATTCGATAAAGGCTTTCGCGTTTTAAAATGTGATAGCACTAATATGAAAGAGGTTTATTACAACCCTGCTGAGTACAATGCTGATCTTCTTGACGTACTGATTGATAATATTAAAGCCGACAGAACGCCAGAAGATTTGCTGTTTCAGGTTATGCTGGATTTAGGTGTTTTACTCTCCAGTGATATCAAACAAACCACTATTGCCGGCAAAACCGTATTTAATGTTGCAGATAGCTTTTTAATGGCTTGTTTCGATACAGACATTAATGAAGAAATCATCACTGTTATCGCTAAACAAAAACCTTATTATTTTGTTATGCGTGACAGCTCTATGGCAAATGACAGTGTTGCCACAAATTTTCAACAAATTTTCAATACCTATAGCCCTGAAACCAAGAAAAAGGTGTTGTAATGAAATTAAATTTTAAAATTCAGCAATATCAAACCGATGCTGTAAATGCAGTGATTCAGGTATTTAATGGGCAAGGTTATCAAAATAAGCTAAGTTATATGCGTGATTTAGGTAACGCACCTATTCAGACAAAAATAACTTATGAAACTGATTCCGATAGCACAACAGATAACAACGAAATTGATATCGGTTTTAAAAATGAAATAATTTCATTAACAGACGATGACTTACTCTCTAATATCAAAAAAGTACAAAATCTAAATAATATTAAGCACTCTATTGACTTAGTTAAAAATTTAGGTAGATGCAGTCTTGATATTGAAATGGAAACCGGTACCGGTAAAACCTATGTTTATCTTAAAACCATGTTTGAACTTAACAAACACTATGGTTGGAGTAAGTTTATTGTTATTGTACCCTCTATTGCCATTCGTGAAGGTGTAAAGAAAACCTTTGAAATAACCACCGATCACTTTATGGAACACTACGGTCAAAAAGCTCGTTTTTTTGTCTATGACAGTAAAAATTTAAGTTTATTAGATAGTTTTGCTGCAAACTCAGGAATTAATGTAATGATCATTAATACCCAGGCTTTTGCTTCTTCACTAAAAGAAGGTGGTAAAAACCCAGAAGCACGTATTATTTATTCAAAACGGGATACGTTTGCGTCGCGCCGGCCAATTGATGTGATAGCAGCTAATAATCCTATTATTATTTTAGATGAACCACAAAAAATGGGTGGTGAAGTAACACAGAAAGCCTTACAAAATTTTAAACCCTTATTTTCATTAAATTACTCTGCCACGCATAAAAAACAGAATAATCTGATTTATGTTCTTGATGCATTAGATGCATACAACAAGCGACTGGTAAAAAAAATCGAAGTAAAAGGCTTCGAAGTTAAAAATCTAAAAGGCACTAATAGTTACTTATATTTAGAACAAATCGTATTATCCAGCAATAAACCACCATTAGCAAAAATTGAACTGGAAATAAATCACAATCTTGGAATCAAACGGGAAATTCGTCATTTCACTGAAGGTGATAAACTTTATTCTGTTTCAAAACAGATGCGACAATACAAGGGATATACTGTTTCTGAAATTAACCCACTGACTGAAACAGTTACTTTCACCAATGGTGTTTCAATTAAAACTGGCGAAGTGTTGGGTGATATATCTGAAGAAAATATGCGTCGTATTCAAATTAGAGAAACCATATTATCCCATTTTGAAAAAGAAGAAAAATTGTTCAACATGGGTATTAAATCACTATCATTATTTTTTATTGATGAAGTTGCTAAATATCGTCAATATGATGACGACAATAATGAAGTGCTAGGTGAATATGGTCAGATCTTTGAGCAAGAATATTTAAAGGTTTTACAACAATACTTAGAACAAACGCAACAGACACCCTATCAGCAATATTTACAGACCAAGGGTAATGACTCAAGCCAAGTACACAAAGGCTACTTTAGCATTGATAAAAAAACCGGCCACAGTATTAATAGTCAGCTAAAGCGAGGGAGTGAATCTTCAGATGATATTTCTGCCTATGATTTAATTCTTAAAAATAAAGAACAACTCCTAAGTTTTGATGAGCCGACAAGATTCATCTTTTCACACTCAGCCCTGCGTGAAGGTTGGGATAATCCCAATGTTTTCCAAATTTGTACATTAAAGCATTCTGATAGCCAAACAGGCAAACGACAAGAAGTTGGTCGTGGACTCCGTTTATGCGTTAATCAGGATGGTAATCGTATGGATGTTGAAAGTTGCGGTGAACAAGTCCACGATATCAACATATTAACGGTTATCGCCAGCGAAAGTTATAGGAACTTTGTTAATGATCTTCAAGCAGACATTAAAACTGTAATTTATGACAGGCCAACAATTGCTTCCAGTGAATACTTCATTGGTAAATATGTTGAAGGTAATGGAATACCAACCATTATTGATAAAACAGCAGCTGATAAAATTGACTTTTATTTGATTAATCATGGCTATGTCGATATCACTCGTAAGATAACTGATAAGTATCGCAGTGAGATTGCAACTGATTCAGTAGCACAATTACCGGATGAATTAAAACCATTGAGTGTAGGAATTCATAACTTAATTCAGGCTATTTACAATGATTCCCTTTTAGATTCGATGTTTATTAATGGCCATGAAACAAAAATAAAAGATAACCCGCTTAATAACAATTTCAACAAGGCCGAATTTCAGGCATTATGGCAACAAATTAATCAACAATATGCTTATACTGTTGATTTTGATAGCTATGAATTAATCAATAAAGCAATTGCTCATATTAACGATAAATTATTTGTCTCACAGCTCCAATACATTACTACCGTAGGTGAACTTAAAGAACAGATAACAACACAATGGATTGAGCAAAATGAGGCATTTAAAACCAAACGAACACTTACTACCACACTGGATCATATCGATTCTGGGCAAATTAAATATGATTTGATTGGTCAGATTGCGCAAGAAACCACATTGACTCGTAAAACAATAGCGGCCATATTGAAAGGATTAAATACTGAAAAACTAGATATGTTCAAATATAATCCCGAGGAATTCATCGCTAAAATCATTAAATTAATTAAAGAACAAAAAGCAACTACTATTATAGAACATGTTACTTATAATAAAACTTCTGGTAAATATGATAGTACAATTTTTACTCAGGAAAAAAGCTCACACAGTTACAATAAAGCGTTTTTGTCAAAAAAAGCAATTCAAAATTATGTATTTACTGATGGTTTAAACGAAAAAAATGTTGAACGCAAATTTGTTGAAGATCTTGATGCAGCAAATGAAGTATGTGTGTATGCAAAATTACCAAAAGGTTTTCATATTCCAACACCAGTTGGTGATTATTCCCCTGACTGGGCAATTACTTTTCATAATGGATCAGTCAAACATATCTTTTTTATTGCTGAAACCAAAGGTTCGATGGATAGTTTGAATTTAAGAGCGATTGAACAAGCCAAAATTTCGTGTGCTAAAAAGCTTTTTAATGAACTGTCGACAAGTAGAGTAAAATATCACGATGTAGATAGTTATCAAAATCTTATGAATATAATTAATTCATTATAAGTTATTATAAATACTATTTAATTAGAACAATCGTTACATAAAAATAGTACTAGTATCAACCTGTTTAAAATATTTATGCTTTGTAGCCATATCACTTAAGTATAAGTAAATTTACTACTTCTATAAAAAACTGCATAGATCAGAGAAATATGATCTATGCAGTTTTTTATTCAAACTAAAATTATTCAGATTCTGCCAGATAGCCACGCAATTTCTGCATAGCTTTGGCTTCAATCTGGCGGATACGTTCGGCTGATACACCATATTCACCAGCCAGATCATGCAAGGTCAATCCACCATCATCTGCCAGCCAACGGCTTTCAACAATATGACGACTGCGATCATCCAATTTACTTAGTGCTTCCTGCAAACCTTCAGTTTGCAAAGCATAATGCGCCTGCTTAGCCAAAACCTGAGTAGGTTCAGAATCTGTATCAGTTAACCAGTCAATAGGCGCAAAATTGTCATCATCATCATTTTCGGCCAGTAAAGACATATCCTTACCGGTCATGCGTTGCTCCATTTCCATTACTTCGGAAAGCTTAACGCCTAAATCATCTGCAATTGACTGTGCTTCCTTATCACTTAGCGCAGACATAGATTTACGCATGCTGCGTAAATTAAAAAATAATTTTCTTTGTGGTTTAGTTGTTGCAACGCGTACTAGACGCCAGTTACGTAAAATGAACTCATGGATTTCTGCCTTAATCCAGTGCACTGCAAATGAAAATAATCGTACACCTCGACTGGGCTGAAAACGTTTCACCGCTTTCATTAAACCTATATTACCTTCTTGAATCAAATCAGCCTGATTCAGACCATATCCATCATAACCACGCGCAATCGATACCACAACACGTAAATGCGATAGAATCAGTTTTTTTGCCGCCTCAAGATCCCCTTCGATCTGACGAATAGCCAAATTTTGCTCTTCATCCGGAGAAAGCATCGGAATATTATTTACAGTATGAATGTATTGCTCCAAACTGCCGTGTCCAGTCGGCACGGGTAATGCAAAAGCTTTATTCATGCCTATCCTTTCTGTGTGTCCTTAGCTATCCAATTTGCCACTAGAGAATTTTTACAATCAACCCAAGCAAATCAATAGCTAAGCTATTAATTCATTATTGTAGTCTTATCAATAATGTACTTCAATCATTATTTTTAATCCGTTTTGATTTGGTAAAATTAAGTATATATACATAATTTATTAAAAATATATGACAGTTATACCATAAATTTCGCTTGTCTAACACGCAAACGACCATAAATCCAACATGCTATGACTATCAATAAACTTATCATTGCCAGTGGCCAACTACTACCTAGAGACATATAAGGCGTATTACCCTGATATCCCTGTATGTTTCCTTCTAATACAGCAGCAATATCCGGCTTAAGTTGAGCAACAATCTGACCTTTAGGATTAATAATTGCTGTCATACCAGTATTAGTTGCACGCACCATAAAACGCCCTGTTTCCAAAGCTCGAGCCTGTGATTGCTGTAAATGCTGTTGCATAGCATGTGAATGCCCATACCAAGCCATATTACTAATATTGGCCAGTAAACTGGATTGTTTCGCTGATGCAATGAGCTCATCACCAAATCCATCCTCATAACAAATATTAAAACCAACGCGTTGATTCGCTAATTGTAATGGTGACTGAGCGACTCCTCCAACTGAAAAACCAGCTAAGGGGATATCCATTAGCCGATACATCCAGCCTAAAAGACTCGGCAAGGGAATATATTCACCAAAAGGTACTAAATGATTTTTGGCATAGAAAGGTAATTCATTACCATTTATTTCAGACGTTAAATTCAATACCACATTCTGATACCCCTGTCCATCAGATGTGAATTGAGGTATACCAACTGCTAGTGCCGAACCCTGACGTTTTGCCGTTAAGGAAAATAACTCTAATTGCTCTTCTGGCAATGCTTGTCGCATTATCGGAATGGCTGTTTCCGGCAAAATAACAATATTGGCTCGAGTCGACGCTATCTGATCCAGATAACGTTGTAAAGTTGGTTGCAACGAACTTTGATGCCACTTTATCGACTGAGCAATGTTACCCTGCCCTAAAGCGACACTGGCTTGCGTACCGTCTGGCTTAGTAAAGTCATGTTGCTTTAAAAGAATACCTGCTATCCACAAAGCCATTATTGCTATTGCATACCATATTTTTGCATGTTTTTTTTGGGCTAAACATAGCATCGCTAACCAACAGCCGGTGGTAACTGTAACCAATGTAACCAGGAAAATACCGCCTACCGGCGCAAAACCGGCTAATGGAGAATTGGCTATTTGGCTATAACCCATTGCACCCCAGCCAAAACCGGTTAATGCGCGTTCGCGCACAAATTCAGCTAGAGTCCATAATAAAGGTAACACTACACTATAACGAATTGAATCCGTAAGTCTGAATTTACCCAGTAACCAAAAAGCCAGTGTTGGATAAACTGCCAGATAGGCCGGTAGTAATAAAGTCAAAGGCCAGGCAAGATACTGAGGCAACCCTGCTATATCATGTAAGGCGATATCAATCCAGTATAATAACGAGGTATATGCTGTTAACGCCCATAAATAAACAGATCGTACCCGCCATTCTGGACGAATAACCAGATAAAGCAGCAATTCAGCCAGTAACAATGGTGCTAACCAATATTGATAATAGGGAGCAAAAATAAAAGGCACCATTACGGCAGATAATAATAATGTTGGCCAATAGACCCATCCCTGACGCAATGCTGTCATAAATCGATACTGTATAGAATTATTTATTTGATCGGTCACACAATCTCCAAAACCAATTAGCTGACTGTATTCATAAGCTTAAGACATATAAATTTACTAATCTCAAATCAATTCATATAGTGAATAATTCATTATTTAAACAACGGCGGTTAATTAACAGGATCATATTTCCATTGAGTATTGAATATATTGACTGAATTAACAAGGTTATTATGCAACTCTACAGATGTTTAAACTGCAAATTTCAGATTAATACATATATACCAAATCAACTTAATTAATTTGCTTATTTATTGTTACCATTAGAGTTTGCAGTCGACGAGCATCTGCACGAGCCACGGTAAAATTTAATTTACCAATGGTAATTTTTTCACCTCGTACTGGCATATGCCCTAGCTCCTGAATAACTAAGCCACCAATGGTATCAACATCTTCATCGGAATAATTTGTGCCAAAAAATTCATTAACGGTTTCGATCTCAGTTACCGCATTGACGCGAAAACGTTCTGCAGAAACGGCAAAAATATTATCAGCGCTATCATCCTCATCAAACTCATCTTCAATATCACCAATTATCGGTTCAATGACATCTTCAAATGTAACTAGTCCGGATATACCGCCATACTCATCGACAACAATCGCCATATGATTACGTTTTTCCCGAAAGTCTTTTAACAATATATTTAATGATTTACTTTCAGGAACAAATACTGCAGGACGTAAGATCTGTTCCAACTGAAACTGTTCTGCCCGCCCCCAATATTTTAGTAAATCCTTAGCGTGTAATATTCCCAGAATTTGATCTTTATCTTCACCAATAACTGGAAAACGAGAATGAGCTGTATCAACAATATAGGCAATAATTTTTTCTGGAGTGTCATCTATTTTGATAACATCCATTTGACTACGGGTGATCATGACATCACGTACTTCAAGATCTGAAAAATCCAAAATATTTTTCAAATACTGTAAAGTATCAGCATCAAATACCTGACGTTCATAGGCTTCACGCAGGATTTGCAATACATCATCTTCTGTATCTGGTGACTCACCAGCGATGCGGTTGACTAAACGTTCAAAAAAGCCTGGTTTCGACGAACTATCGTCCATATTTAATATTCATCCTGTGCATAGGGATTGGTATATCCTAACTGATGCATGACGCGAATTTCAAGTGCTTCCATGATTTCCGCTTCTTCATCATTCATGTGATCATATCCCATCAGATGTAAAACACCATGTATGGTTAAGTGAGCATAATGAGCTAACAGAGGTTTATTTTGTTCAGCTGCTTCTCTTTCAATGACTTGAGGGCAAAAAATTAAATCACCATTAAGTACTTTTTTTTCAGAGACATATGCGAATTCTCCCTCATTCAGGGCAAAACTCAATACATTAGTGGCGTAATTCTTTTGTCGGTAATTGAAATTTAGCTCACGTGCAGCTTCTTCATCATATAGAATTACCGCAATATTAGCGTAATAGTATTCATTTTTACATGCTTGCCAAATCCATTGACGCCATTGTTTGGTATTTGGGACAGTATTTGTATGACTATGGTTACTGACACTAAGATCAAAAACAGTATTTAAATGTTTTAAAAATAATTTTTTTTTAGCAATCTTCATTGAAAGAATGTCTGAAAGTGATAAACATATATTATTATGTATAATACTAAACACTTAAACTTTAATACAGACAATTTTATTATTCAAATCTTATATCGCACAATAAATACATTGTATTAACTTATGCATAAACATTCCATAAGACTATGTTATTCATTTTTATAATAGTTAATACATTTCAACAGCTACTTCATTGATATTGAACAGAAAACAATAGAGTAACCGAAATTATAATATCAACATCTAAACAAAATAATTAACATGCAATTATTTATCACCCAGCAAGACTTTTTATTGGTTTGAGTAATCATCTGTTCAAATCATGATAAATTTACTAAAAAACTTTGTTTTAATGATATAAATTAATTTTTTATAACTTTCAATTCATCGCAAAGTTCAGTATTACAAATTTAATTTTAAAAAGATTCTTGTTAGATATTTAACAAACTATCTAAAATATTTGAATGCATGATGATAAAAATTTGATAATTTATGAGACTGAATTACCAAGAGCAATTTGAACAATATAACCAATTTTTGATGAAATAAACCCTGCATATAATAAATATGCAGGGTTTATTTTATATTTATATTAATGCAATATATCAATAATACTACGCGCAGCTCTTCTGGCATCAAGCAAAATAAGACCTAATGTAGCGCTTTCATTGGCCGTTACGGCTAAAACATTGTTATCTCCAGCCTGTATCAGTAAAACATAGCCATGTTTACCTTTAACCATAACTTGTTCCAGATCATCACATTGCAATTCACGAGAAGTACGGTTACCTAACGCCAGTAATGCAGCAGCCATCGCACCAACTCGATCTGGATCAACACCATTCGGTAACAAGGTTGCAACCGGCAAACCATCGGTAGAAATTACAGCAGACGCAGTAATATCAGCCGAAGAGTCATTCAAATCACTTAATACCGAAACCAGTAATTTTTCTTGCATCTTGATATCTTCCTAACGATGTTATTCATTTGTTGATTGAACGTGTTCAGCATCCAACAAATATAGTCCTCGTACCAGAGTGACAAAAGCTTCACTATTGAGTAGTGGTTGACCAGCAGTTACCAAAATATTTTTGTTTTTGCCGATATAAAGAGGGAAAAAGGTCAACTCACTTTGGCCAGCAGGATCACAAATACCAACAGCAGTATTATAAATATTGAGATTATTTTTAATCAGAAGATTATTTTTTTCTGATAATCTTATTGCTTCACTAGCCAGATTAGCTACTTCTTCAGCAGTTTCGTGGTTAAAACCAACATTAGCAAAATAAAAGCCATTCTGATCTACTAGTAAAGCTCTGTGACTATCAGATAATTGTCCAAGTATATCTTCAAAAACATCAGAAGTAACTTCAACTATCTGAGAACTGGGTATGGCTTCGCCATAAAGAAACTCCAGACGCTGTAATCGGTACAATAAACTTAAAGCAGTATGCGTATCCTCAGTTTCTGCCCATTCTTTCAAACGTTCTTCTGTTAATTTGGCATTAACATCTGCTCGCAAGATATTAGCCAGTAATTTACGACTGGCACTGGGACTAGTACTGGAAACAGCATAGAATGCACCTGCAGGCATAACCTTAGGGTATAAATCATTATGTAACTGTAATGTAGAATCCATCTTATCTTACCCTTCCAACCCCGGATCAATGGAATACAACATTGCAGTAACCAATTGTTTTACATCGTCTTCATTACGAGCATCGATTTCAAATACTGGGACATTCATATTATGTTGCGCCAAATATTGTTGGTAAACTTCAACACCTGGCTGTGAATTTAAATCCATTTTAGTCACCCCTACTACTACAGGAGCATCTTCAAGTAAATCATGAAAAGAAGTAAGAAAGAATTTTAAATCTTTCAGCGGATTCGGTCGAGTATTATCGAGAAGCAGAATCAATCCCATACTGCCTTTACTTAAGATACTCCACATAAAATCAAAACGTTCCTGACCAGGCGTACCATATAAATGTACCTTTGTATTGGCATCTAGTCTGATTACGCCATAGTCCATTGCAACTGTGGTATAACCTTTTCGATCCTGTGTCATATCTGATGCACTAGCATCAGTTTGTATCGGTGGATCATCCGATAACGCAGCGATAGCAGTTGTTTTCCCAACCCCTACTGGGCCAGTAAATATAATTTTATTTTCAACCATGATTGCTCCTGCTTAGGTATTTTTGCCACGCAAGCGACCCATCAAACGTGCCAGTAAACCTTTTGGCTTGCGTACAACGTTTTCGGTATCCTCTGCCGTTTCATCATTCTCAGCTGTAGACGAAGCTGAAGGTGAGACTTCTTTGGTCAGAATCATTTCTTGCTCTTGTTGTATTGCTGAATGAGTCAGCGGCTGTTCAATTTCAAGTACACCTATTGAATAGGTGGCAGCAATATAATTTACAACATCATCTAATGACACTGGTAATAATTTATAAAGCATATTTAGTGCCACAGGGCTTCGAACCAAAAAAGCGGATAAACGGATAGCTTCAGGTAAATAAGCCAGACGAGTTAAATTTGGCCAAGCCTTTAATTTAACAATAGTATTTGCTGTAATCGGATCAACCAAACGGTTTCGAGAAGTCCAAATGGATAGCTGCCAGATAAAAGATTGTAGTTTCAGTTTAGCTTTGGCATGCAGCTGAGCTTTCGAAGTAGTAGACGGGACAACACGAGTTTGCCACTCAACATTATCAAGCTGGCATAATTTTTGTAATGCGTCACTTTCAATTACCAATAAAACTTTAGCAATATCGGGAAATACGATCAATATAGGCTTCCCCTCATGCAAGATGGCTGTATCGTCTTTTTGTTGTGATAGAGCCTGCACTAAGCCCAATAAAGTATGCTTAAGATGGAATCGTTCAATAGTGATTGAATGTCCAGAATTATTTGATTCTTTTCGCGCGTCATTACTATCTGGTTTATTTGCCTCTGATGCTTCAGACTGATTATCAGTTTTTTCGTCTGCTAGCCAGACACCATTACCTCGTTTTAAATTACGTAAGTTTTGAAATAAAGTTTCAAATTTAATAGGTTTACGTAAAAACGGAGCCGTTATTGAAGGTACCTGATGTGCAAAAAATACCACAACCGCATTTGGATAGGAATCTTTTGTTTTTTGCCAGGTAGCTTCTCCATCTTCTGCATCCCCATCCACCAGCACCAATTCAGGTTGAATATCTTCTTCCGGTTGTATCAAGTGGTAATTCACGCTATTGTACATCTTAAAGGCCATGCGCAACATGGCTGCATGACGATCATCCACATTGACGAGCAAAACATGGGCAGTTTTTACTTTGGGTATTGAATTGTTCATCATTAACTATGCACACCACCTTGGTTTATACGTTTCAATAATTGACTCATTGCCAATACAACTTCTTCAGGAGGCGTGTGAATTTGGGAGCGAATTATCTGTAACATTTTTTCTAATCGACTCCATTCTTCAGCACGCTCATATAAGTCAAATAATGTAATGTAAAGTTGTGATTCCTGTGGATGAAGTAATATTGATTTTTCAAGCAATTCCATTGCTTCATCAAACTGACCATAAGTTAGTAAGGATTTCACGTCGTGCAATACACGATCTCCCGGTGTTTCTTCCGCACCATTATTTGCATTGGTATTTTCAACCAGCGGTAAACGCTTGGCTTTAAGTGCACTGCTACTCATAGGCAAATAGCCATGAGTGATACCGATATCTCTAAGTACTGTTTCCCCAGGTTTGGTTTCAAGCTGCTCAAACATGGGATGTTGTCCTAAGCTATAACCCCAGCCAAGCATACGCTCTTTTACTTTATTGCCATACTTGCCCAAAGTATAATAAAGATTCCATAAATGCTGGGCAAAGACATTAATACTGTTATGGCGATAATCCAAAGCCAAAGCGTCAATGATCAATCCAGCAGGCTTTTTCGATGTCTGAATGGCCTTATTCAGACATCTGATGGCGGTATCATAAGGCAGTTGTTCTTTTAATAAAGCGTAGCTGTTTGCTGGTTTGGAAAAACTCAGTAATACTTCCTGCTCATCCTCACGAATTCTAAAATTACCTACATAACCCTGTACTAGTGGCTCAAGTGCCAGATCATCGACATAATGATCTTCTGCTAACGTCTCAGCCATTTGTGTGTCAGGTTTGAGGTCATGATTAACCCCAGCTTCTTTATCGGTATCTTTAACATCCCACTGTAATAAATCCTCTGCTAAAACACGCAAACCCAGATGATTTTCATCTAAAGCCAAGCCCTGACGTATCAGATTTTCCAAAGTTTCCCGATTAAGATGAGCACGATAGCGATCAATAACTTCACTAACTATGTCTGGATTTTTAGCTTGTATACCCAGACTAGTTAGCTCTGTTACCAGTGTACTGATCATAGCATCGCTTTGTTTGCTAGCGTTTTGCTCCAGATAAGTGGACAAAGATTCTGCAGCTTTTTGGAAATATCCAAACTGCTTATAAACTTTATATTCCGTCAAATGATCTACTGTTGCAACAGAAACAGTTGTATTATCAGTATTAGAAGCATTCCAATCCCAATCCTGTTTGGGTACAACTTTTTGCTGTTCAGTTTTCTCATTAGCAGGTGCTATTGCACTTTTTTCAGTAGAGGATTTTGTTTTTTTACGTGCAGTTGCACTATTCTTCTTAGTCTTAGTTTTACTACTCGATTTAGAAGAAGAATTTTTTTTCTGAGACTGAGGGCGCTCACCTGCTTTTTGTCGTTTTTTTATGACAAACAATAAAATCACCAGAACTATTAAAACGGGCACAATCAAAATTGGATCCATAATTTACGCCCTTTTAATTATTTTACTAGCATATAAGCGCATTATTAAATGCATGATTTTCATTTACAGTAATATTTTACTTACAATTATTAACAGAATATATATTTTACATGAGCTTGCGGTTATTAGCTAGATTTTATTTTATCTGAGGTAACATGCCATTAGGTAGTAATTGCCATACATAACCTGGAAATTTCATTTTTCCAGCTAATGCCCCAGCCTCATCTCCGTATCCCCAAAAATAATCTACTCTTACGGCACCATTGATAGCACTACCTGTGTCCTGTGCCATTAGCAGACGATTTAAACCGTAGCCAGTGGTCGGGTGTGTGGTCGCTAAAAATAATGGTGCACCCAAACTAACAAAATGATTATCGACTGCAGCAGAATAACCACTGGTTAAAGGAACCCCTAGTGCCCCAATTGGCCCACTGCTAGGTTCTACTGAACTGCTGAAAAAAACATAACTTGGATTTTGACCCAATACTTCAGCTAGTTGCTGCGGATGTTGTTGTAGCCAAGCTTTAATCCCTTGCATGGAGGTCTGCGCTAATGGCAAATAACCCTTACTAGCCATATACTTTCCTATAGACACATAAGGATAGTCGTTTTTATTGGCAAACCCCAGTCGTAATATATGACCATCAGGCGTTTTTAATTGTCCAGATCCCTGTACATGTAAAAAGAAAAGTTCCACCGGATCATTGGCGTAACCCAACACAGGTGCCTTGTTATTAAGTGCTCCGGCATTAATCTGAGCACGTGTGTAATAAGGAACAAATTGATTACCCGCAATTCTTCCTTTCAAGGCTTTACTTTTTTCATTAATCGGAAAGGAAGCCAGATTAGCGATATAAGTACCATTTTCAGCTATTTCTCCACTATTTTTTCCCGTAAGTCGAATACGCACGTTCCCCTGTCTCTTTATTGTAGATAACGGTACAACAATAAAATCTGAGGGGATACCATATATGGGAAAACGTGCCTGAGCAGTCTGCTTGGTATCACCCAACAACATCGGTTCATAGTATCCGGTTACGGTACCGGCCAGTTGGCCATTTTGGCTAACTTGCCATGGAGTAAAGTATTGCTCAAAGAATTTTTTGGCCTGATGTTTATTTTTACCGGTATGCAGTGCCTGCTGGCAGACTACCTGCCAGGAGGGCTGGCCTTGCAGTTTGCGACAGCTAATTTTAAATGCTTCGAGGCTATGTTCAAAAGATTGCAGCGACCATTGCGGCAATGCATCATAAGATACCACTCGATAGCTGACACCAGCTTTTTGAGGAGTAAAGACATAATTAACTGGATGCGCTTGTCCGGTTGGTAAAACTATGGTGTTGGGAATCGGTGTTTTTTTATGTAATAAATTACACGCAGCCAACAACAAAGCACTACATAAGAGCAGGTAATAACGTATCTGGTAATGATTCATGAGTGACATATTCAGGTTGAAATATGGATAACATCAATAGAAAAAAATGTGTGCATTGATATTATGACAGGCTTAAGTTACGAAGAACAGGGGAAAAGAGCTATCGCTAACCATTTAAAATGGTAGATAACTTTAAACAATATGACAATATTATATTAACACAATGCCATCAGTTTTTTGGCTTCTAGGAAGGTGGCTTTCTGACTATAACTTAGACGAGTAAATTAATGATGTTTTTGCTATAGATAGCAATTGGGTGTTATTTATGGTTACCTATAGTTGATCAATATAAACATGTATTTTGTAATGGTAAAGATGTAGAGATAATTCATTTGTTGAGTTGTTCTCAGTATTACCTATCAACACAGATTTTTATAGTTGGTATTAAGATTTAATAAAGCAAGATATCCACAATAAGAGAAAATTATGTTTCTAAAATAAAAAATAAATTATATTACATCTTGATGTATATCAAGAAAACTACATACACTTATTCAGTAGTTACATCTTGTGATAAAAATTTATCAGAATTTAATCTGTCTATTTATTTTTTTGTCTTATCAAAAAGCAGATGAGCGCCACTCTTCATTGAAATACATACATTTGCAATATAATAGATCAAATCCGAGCACGCTCGCCAATTCAGTAGACAATTTATTTTGAAAAAAATATTTATTTTTTTCCTTTAGGTGGTGATTTAGGTTTTTCTTTGACGTTTTTACTAACTATTTTCTTATCCTCTTCCGCTTTTGTTACTGGTATTTGCGTCTGAATCACCGTATTGTCTGGAATAGGTTTAACTTCTTTTTCTTCAGTGGTAACAATAACCTCAATAGATTCTAATTTATCAACCTTAACTGTTTCAGGGCTAGCTGTTTCAGTCTTAATTGCTTCTGGCTCTTGTTTTTGGATTTTGGTATCTTGTGAATTTATAATGAGATCAATTCCTTCTGCCACTCGTGCAATCACTTTGGTAGCATAAACTTTACCAACTTTAGTGGCAGCAATACTGGCGGCGGCAATAGCTGCATTAACAGCACCCACTTCACCTAAAATTTTCACTACGACCATGCCACCACCTTTTGATAACTCATAGCCAATTAAGGTGACATTAGCTGATTTTACTGCTGTATCTGCGGCAGCAATAGCTGCACTTAAGCCAACAGTTTCAATTAACCCGATGCTTTGTTTTATCATAATCAGACCTAATTAAATATAAGGAGTGGTGGTTGATTTTAAGGCGCTCGGATCAAGTGTCGATAACAAGTTCAGACCCACTTCTCGTGCTGCTATCACTGCCTGACGAACTGCTCCTGAATCACCTGAGAATGTGAATATCACCTCATTACTGTAACTGGTTCCACTCGCTGGGCTTGAATAGCCTATTCCTTCTACTACCGCCGATTTCGCCGCCACATCCGCTATCACGACTCCTATCGCTGCCGGACAACCTACTGTCATCCCGAATGATTTACCTATTGGCGCACCAAAGGCTTTGTTTAATGCATAACTGGCGCGAGCAGTGTATTGAAACTCCAAATGTCCAGCTGGAGAACCATACACATCACCCATGGTTCGTTCTACTTCATTTAGCGATACTTCTACTGCACGACGTGCATCTGATACATCTTCTGCGCCAAACAGTACCAAGCTACCGTGACCGCCACCACCTTCTGTATCGCGTGCCAGCTCTACTTTTAAAATTTCACTATTGGTGGCTTTTACTGCCTCATCTGCGGCAAATATTTGCGGACCTGCACCTGTTCTGGCACCAAGAATACCGATTGAACGGTATTTTTTATCTATGCCCATTAACTCATGTAGTTGATTATCTACATTCGCTATGACTAAACCAATGGTATGTCCTGTCGCTGTGCCTACATATTCTGTTAAACCGCATCCGCTTAGATTTGAAGAGGCGACCTGTGACGTTCCTAATGATGGGGAGGTTTGTTTCCTTATCACCTCTGATACAATTTGTTCTACTAGATTTTGACTCATCTCAGCCCTCCTCTCCAATTATCATTTCACTAAGGTGGTTGGTAATATTTTTTCCACTTCGGTATGAGGACGTGGAATAACATGGATAGATACCAGTTCACCGACTTTGGTTGCTGCTGCTGAGCCTGCATCGGTGGCGGCTTTAACTGCACCTACATCGCCACGTACCATTACGGTAACCAGTCCTGAACCAATTTTTTCATAACCCACTAAAGTGACATTGGCAGATTTGACCATGGTATCAGCGGCTTCAATTGCAGCCACTAAACCTTTTGTCTCAATCATACCTAACGCTTCTTGTTGCATATCAGCTCCTTAATATTTAATTGAACGTTGACTAATAATAAGTAACAACCAAATTGATTTTCTTCCTGTTATTTTACTAAGTGACAGTAACACTTTTATGCATAAAGACTATGATAGGCTCTTATTTTCTAAAATGTTAAAACGAGTAATCACAAAAGTCTTGCCAATGTATGAGACTATTTTGCCATTCAAGTCAACCTAGCAGCAAAATATTGCTAATAACTAAAACATTTTCTTATTTAATTACTAAGATGTTTATTAATATTAAATAGTTATCAATTTTATTGTGACTTTATTTTGATCAATCCTGATTAATTTCAGTTAGGTATTAGCTGTTGACATTGGCAGTCGCAATCTGACTGTTGTTCCATGATTCGGTTTATTGTCACTTTCTATTTCCAGCCCAAATGAATCGCCGAATAAAAGTTTCAGCCGACTCTGTACATTTTGGATACCAATACTTTTATCATGATTTCGTTTGCTTGTATTGGAAAGAATAAAAGAAATTTTTTCTGGTGATATTCCATCACCATTATCAATGATTTCAATAAAAATAGTTTTACCATCATCATACGCCCTGATGGTGATATGGCTTTTTACCTCTCTAGGTTCAACTACATAATTAAAACAGTTTTCAACCAATGGCTGCAATATCAGAAACGGACTTGCTATGGGAAAATATTTTTCAGGTACGGTAATTTCATACGTAAAACGATCTTTCATACGTATCTGCTGAATAGCCAGATAACTTCTGATGGAGTTAACTTCACTACCTATAGTTATAAGTTTATTATCACCTTTTTTAAGAATATAACGCATCATATCTGAAAAAAGATAAACCATATCTTCAGTTTTTTGCGCATCTTCTAAAAAGGCGAGTTTGCCGATAGTATTAAGTACGTTAAATAAAAAATGCGGATTAATTTGGTAGGTTAAGGCTTTATACTCGGCATCGCGTAACGCATGTTCTAATTGAGCTAAATTCCGTTGCTCTTCTGCTAATTTAATACTTTTTGCATGTAATTCTTTTTGGATATTATTTATATAACCTTGCTCGGCAATGTCATTGGTCACACTGGACAATAAATTTGCTGCTGCTATCAGTCTTTCATATGGAACAAAATTGATTTCTTCATAGGTTTTGGTGAGGGTGGACTGATTTTTACAATTATGTTGTTGTTCAACTATATAAGGAATTTTACTTTCTTTTTCCGGTTCAACTCTGACGTGCCCCAGCAAGAATGCACCAAGATATTGGCCTCTGACAATCAAAGGAGCAGCAATTTCAACTAGACCACAACAACAACGATAAACAACTGGTTCACCTATATCTAAAGTAGTGTTTCCGCCGGCATGACTACTTTCAAAACATTTACATTTTTGCATTTGCTCAAGATATGAAATCTGGCAAAACGAGGCAAGGTCATTAGGTTCAACTACCGGAATACCGCTTTCATCAACTATAACTATGGTAATACTCATTGCTTTACTAAAATGATTTTGTAAAGCTTGTAATCTTTCAATATCTATCAGATCAATTAAACGAAATTGATAGCTCATATAAAACCCTGATAAGTCCTCTACTCTATTTTCATTATTTATAGTTCATTGTCAATAAAATTTCCTTATATTAATTAATTTATATTAAATAAGAGTAATTTATCATGACTGATTGCTAATTATGCTTGAGCTTTTCTAGCTGATCCAATTTTTCCCACGGAAATATATTACGACCAAAATGACCATAACAGGCAGTAGATAAATATATAGGCGCCAGTAGTTGTAACTGGTTAATAATATGATAGGGACGTAAATCAAATATTTGCTCTACCAAGGCTTTTATTTGCGCTTGGGGAATCCTTTCAGTATTGAAAGTATTTAATGTTATAGACACTGGCTTGGCCACTCCAATGGCATAAGCTATTTGTATTTCACATTTTTTTGCCAGCTTGGCCGCAACAATATGTTTAGCTACATAGCGTGCTGCATAGGCTGCGCTGCGATCAACTTTGGAAGGATCCTTGCCTGAAAAAGCACCACCGCCATGATGTGCTGCACCACCATAAGTATCAATAATAATTTTCCGTCCGGTTAAGCCACAGTCTGCAGCTGGTCCACCGATTACAAAACGTCCGGTTGGATTAATTAAATATCTGGTGTTAGGTAAAATCCATCTTTCGGGAATAATTGGCTTGATGATTTCTTCAATTATTGCTTCCCGCAATTGGCTCAATGTAACTGATTCATCATGTTGAGAGGATAAAACTACTGTATCAACACCTTTTATGCAATCATTTTCATATAAAAATGTTATTTGCGACTTCGCATCAGGCAGCAAAAATGGTAGTTGCTGATTTTTACGTAACAAAGCCTGTCTTTCCACTAGCCGATGAGCATAGGTAATCGCTGCCGGCATGAATTCCGGGGTTTCATCTGTAGCATAACCAAACATTATGCCCTGATCACCTGCTCCTTGTTCTTCTATTTCTGTGCGATCGATACCGCGTGAAATATCGGCAGATTGATGCCCGAGCATATTAATGATGGCACAGGTATTACCATCAAAACCTGTATCAGAATGATTATACCCAACACGATTAATGGTTTTACGGGCAATAGACTCGTAGTCAATATTGGCGCTAGTCGTTATTTCACCAGCTAACACTACAGCACCGGTTTTAATTAAACATTCACAGGCCACATGTGCTTTGGGATCCTGCACCAGTATGGCATCTAGTATTGCATCAGAAATTTGATCAGCCAGCTTATCTGGATGACCTTCGGCAACAGATTCCGAAGTAAAAAGATAATCATTCATCTCTTAGCATTCCTGACCTATTAATTTATTAACCATAATCCTAATCTTTGAGAAAAAAAATATCTTTACAATGACCTGTAATTTTTTGCCTTTACCAATTTTTTTTAAACAAAAAAATCCTAGTAAGCTCTCGGCTGAAATTTACTTTTTCTTAGAGGATAACGAACAATATTGTTTTGATATTATGTTTTATCCTGTCATAACATGCACAATTCAGTTAATCAGGCTACATTTCTTCTATACTCTGATGGTGATGTACCCGTTTCTTTTTTAAATAAACGACAAAAATAATTGGCATCGTTATAGGCCAGCTCTAAGGCAATGGTATTAATTTGCAAATCACTAAAGCGCAACAATAGCTGTGCCAGTACAATTTTGCGTTTTGCAATATATTCGGAAAACCCCAAGCCAAATTCTTTTTTGAATAATCGGCTTAGATAACATGAACTAATATAGGCATTTTCGGCAACGCTATCTAATGAGATATCTTTTAATATATTTTGTTCAATATAGTATTGGGCTCGTTGGATAGCAGATAATTTTTTTCCTGAAGCTTTACAGGCTATATCAAAAATACGGTTGCTAAGCTCCAGTAAGTCTGTCATTACTTTATAATAATTCCCTTTATTAGGTTTAAGATTATTTAAAAAGGTATCATTTTTATGTAGCTGCTCAATAACCCAGCCGCGTGACTGAGTTAGCTGATGGAGTAGATCCATTAAATTGAAAATTTCCTGATTATCCTCATCCTCTGCAAATTCATACTGTTTAGTTAAACTTTCAAGAATAAGATTATTCCACTCTATATATTGGCAATTATCAAGAAATTGTCCCATCTGTATTTTTTTCTGTTTTATTTCATGGCTTTTCTGTTCGTTAAACTCTAAACTGTTTTTAATGGTATTGATTAGAATCTGAGGTTTTATTGGCTTGAGCAGATAATCATCCACTTTCAATCCAAACATATGGCGTGCTAAATCAATGTCATCGTTTGCAGTAGTCACGATAACTTTGGTTTCATTGGATTTACCACGTAAATAACGAATGACTTCTAAGCCATTTGGTAATGGTATATTGATATCAACTAACATTAAATCAATATGATTAAGCTGATCAATTAATTGAATTGCTTCACTGCCCTTACTTGCTTCAACTACATTGACATCATCAAAACCCTTATTAATAATTTTTTTTAAAGCTTCTAATTCAATTAATTCATCTTCGACCAATAATATTTTATACATATGGCAATTCTCTGATATTATTTTGTTCCATAGGAAATCTTAAACGTACGGTTGTTCCCATATTTGGTTTATTCGGGCTTTTTATCTCTAAGCCATAACGTTGGCCAAATAATAGTCTAAGCCTATTTTGGATATTTTTAATACCAATGCTATTGTGATTATTCTCCTGTACATCATCGGATAGGATTTCATTGATTTTATCAGCCGGTATACCATCCCCATTATCTGAAACTTCCAATAGAACATCGTGACCATCATCATAAGCAGATAATGAAATAAAAGATTTTTCTTCTTTTGGTTCAATCACGTATTTAAAACAATTTTCAACCAATGGTTGTAAAACCAAAAACGGGCTGGCAATATCCAGATATTTATCTGGTATATTTATTTTATAACTAAATCGATCTTTCAAACGGATTTGCTGAATGGCTAAATAACTTTTAACTGCATTGACTTCACTACCGATGGTGATTAATTTATTATCACTTTTTTTGAGAATATAACGCATCATATCCGAAAAATAATATACAGTATTTTCCGTTTGTTCTGCGTCCTCTAAAAAAGCCAATCGACCGATAGTATTTAAGACATTAAATAAAAAATGTGGGTTAATTTGATAAGATAATACCTTGTATTCTGCATCACAAAGGGCTCGTTCTAAATCAGCACGATTGCGTAATTCTTCTGCCAATTTGATACTTTTAGCATGCAATTCTTTCTGAATTTTATTGGCATAAGCTTGTTCTGCTAAATAAAGAGCAATATTTGATAAGGAATAGGCTGCCGCCTCAAATCTATCATAAGGAATATAATTGGCTTGCTGATGAGCTTGCACTAGCTTTGCATTATTTTCCCACTCAGAAGTACGACCTAATATATAGGGTATGGTTTGCTGTTTTTCCTGTTCGACCTGAACTTGTCCGGAAATAAAAGCACCGAGATATTGTCCATTAACAATGATTGGCACCGCAAATTCGACAAAATCACAGCAACAACGATAAACGACTGGTTTATTAGCCGACATAGCTGCACGTCCACCAGCATTATCACATTGAAAACATTTATCTTGCTGAGACACACTAGCCCTAGACAATTTACAAAATGTGGAAAATCCACTTGGTTTTGTAATTGGCATCCCTTTTTCATTAACGATAACAATAGCAACACCAATTGATTTGCTAAAATTATCCTGCAATGTTTGCAATTGCTTTAATTCTATTAGTTCCGTTAGCCGGAATGTATAATTCATTAAACACTCCATAGATATTCATAACCATTCTAGTTTTTCAAACAAAAAAATGATAGTGAACTAATAATAGTTAACAGAATATAATCTTAGTTATCAATAATTTTCAATAACTATTTTTGGAGCTTAAACTAAAATCGTATTTTATTCATTAATTATTTTAATTTTTGTTTTATTTTCCTTGATAAAGATTAATACATGTACATTTTTTACCCACCAATATGGCAGCTAATACCAGCCTTTTCGATTTCTTGTTTCAAAAGATCTATTCTTTCTTCGGGAACTTCTTTGACCCCATCAAATGGATATACACGTCCTAATAATTGATATTTATTTTGTCCATAATTGTGGTATGGCAGAAGATGAATAACATCAATATCTTTCATTAATTTGGTAAATTCAGCAATTTCTCTAATGGATTCTGGATTGTCATTCACATTTGGGATAACCGGAATTCTGACAATAGTTTTAGTTAAATACGAGATACGAATCAAATTTTCTAAAATTATTTTATTATCCACACCAGTGGCATTTCTGTGCACGACTGGGTCGATAGATTTAATATCGGTCAGAGCTAAATCGACAAATGGCATCACCGATTCAATCACTTCTTTGGTTGTCATACCGGTAGTTTCCATGGCGGTATGCCATCCTTTTTCCTTACAAGCACGCAATAGCTCTCTGGTGAATTTAGGCTGGGAGAGAGCTTCTCCGCCTGAAAGGGTAATACCACCATTTGAGCGTCGGTAAATAGCTGCATCTTTTTGTAATTCCTGTATGACTTCCCAAACAGTCATTTTTTTACCCTTTAGAACTAGGGCATTAGTCGGGCAAACTTCTGCGCAAGCACCACAGGCGACACAGCGATCTCGATCAACTAAATAAGGATTATTTACAGATAATGCTCCATATTTACAGGCTTCTAAACATCTACCACAGTGAATACAACTGCTTTCCTGATACATGATTTCAGGCTGTGGTCTTTGTGATTCAGGATTACTACACCATTTACAAGCTAAAGGACACCCTTTTAAAAAAGGAATGGTTCGAATACCCGGTCCATCATGTAATGAGTAGCGCTGAATATTAAAAACTGTTCCTTCAAGATCATATGCTATATTTTCCATATCTTTATCTTCTCATTATTGATGGGTTATGTTCACTTTTCAGCTAAACTGTTTGTAATTATTTTTAGGATGATGCTAACAATTAGGTATTTTTGCCTGTCACTGCTTTTGTAAATGGCTATTAATATTTATTGCTAGGCATTTGTATTTAAATTAAATAAATTAATGAGTTACAAGTTATTTACTAGTTATTTAAAAAGGGTTTAGGGTCCTCCCTAAACCCCTTGTCAGGTCGTGCTTTACCAAATTGATATTACATCATCATTGGCAAAGGTCGTATTTACAAGCAATTAGAATTTCTGCTCTGTTCGACTAATGATGTCGTCTTGTACATCTTTAGCCAATACGACGAATTGAGCACTATACCCAGCTACTCGTACAACCAAATCGCGGTATTCTTCTGGATTTTGTTGTGCTTTAATCAGCGTATCTCGATTGATAACATTAAATTGCATGTGCATACCTTTGCGATCAAAATAACCGCGAATCATGCCACTGAAATTTTTCAGACCACTGTCACCAGATAAAGCTGAAGGTAAGAATTTCTGGTTATATAAGGTACCATTTGATGCAATGAAATGATCAAGTTTTGATACGGAGTTAGCTGCTGCGGTT
The DNA here is from genome assembly GCA_946481965.1 of uncultured Neisseriaceae bacterium. Taxonomy (GTDB): domain Bacteria; phylum Pseudomonadota; class Gammaproteobacteria; order Burkholderiales; family Neisseriaceae; genus Snodgrassella. The sequence continues at coordinate 25,367 of CAMLPN010000004.1, forward strand.
GGGCCCAGAGTATCTTTACCTTGTCGTGGTGAAACACCATCGGCCAGAGGTTCCTTAGCCAAACGACCATCCGGCAAGGCATTAACATCTCGACCAAACAGTACATTAGCAGATACAGGATAAATACCTGCCTGGAACTGACCGCCACGAGGATTGGTATATTTTTCGACCTCTTTACAGTAAATCAAGGCACAATGACGAGCGACCAAATCCACTGCATCTATGTCATTACCAAAGCATGGGGTGCTGGCAAGTATACGGCGAACATCTTCATAGTGAGCATGACCACACTGACCAGCCGCATTGCAAGTATTTTGTACAGATAATTGACGATACACTTCATTTTTAACAGCTTCAGGATCCAAAGAACCATTTTGGCTAATGATACCTTTAACCATGTCATAAATTTGCTGTTCATTCAATGAACTGTCAACTTCGACTTTGCCACCGTGCAAATGTGTACCCACTGGATAACCAAAGTTAGCCTGAAGGGCTTCTTTCAGATCAGACAAGGAAACTTTGCCATCTTCAAACACCTGTTTTTGAATTGCATAAACAGAGTCACCAGTATCAGCTACACCAAAGGCTTGAGGACCGGTAAAGTTGTAGATAGCACCACCTTCCTGTACAGATTTACCGCGACCGATACAATCATCCACCATTGCAGATAAGAATGGCAGCGGGCAACGCTCTGCATGGGCAATATCAACACTATTACAAGCTTCTGCCAGATTACGTACGAAGAATTGAATCTGGGTTTGGAATGCCTGATACAGATCATCAATGCTACGGAAAGTAGTAATATCACCGGTAACAGGGCCTAATTGACGTCCATTAACCTGACCATTATTCAGGGTAATTTCAAGTACTTTAGCTACATTAAAGAATGCAGCATCATGCCAGCCTTCGGTACGATGTGGCGACTGTGGTTCAACACAGCCGATAATGCAGTAATCACGTGCATCTTTCAGGGAAACACCGCGGTTTTGTAATGCAGGAATAATGACTTCATCATTATACATTGCCGGAACACCTAATCCTAACCGAACTACCTCACAGGCACGATATAAAAATTCATCAGGTGTACCTTGCCATACACGAATGGAGAAAGATGGTTGTGGCAAACGAACATGTGCAGTCGCTTGCATACACATATAACTCATCTCATTGGTCGCATCCAAGCCGTCTTCGGTCTGTCCACCAACACAAAGGTTCTGGAATACAGCATAACCTGCAAAGGCTTGTGCTGAAATTTCATCACGGGTTTTATTAACATCGTTCAGTTTAACCCAGCAGCAATCAACGAGTTCCTGCGCAAAATCTTCGCTGATACTTTTATCTGCTTTATAGTAAGGGTTCATATACTGGTCAAAACGACCCGGAGAAACAGAATGGCCACTTGACTCAATTTGTAATAAACACTGAACAAACCAGAATGACTGACAAGCTTCCCAGAAGTTGGTAGCACCACGTTCTGGCACACGACGACAATTCTGTGCAATTTGCAGTAATTCGGCTTTACGTTGTGGATTAGATTCTTGCTGCGCTAATTCGTTGGCTTTATCAGCATAGCGATGGGCAAAATTAATCGCAGCCTTATAAGTGATAATGATGGCATTATAAAATTGTTCTTTTTTAATAAAGCCAGGATCCATGCGATCCAGTTTTGCCAATGCGGCATTAACTTCTTCAATGATGCCCAGAAAACCAATACGTAAAATTTTACCGTAATCAACGCTAATATGACCCACACCGCCATAGAAATAATTACCAACCGTAAATACCCCATTGGCAATACAATCGCGGGTTTGCTGAGACATATAAGAATTAGCTAAATCACTGGTTGTTTTACCTGGCCAGTATTTGAACGCTTCATGCAATTCTTGTGCGGTTTGTTGTGGAATAATAAATGGATCAGCAATACGATGTTCCATTGTGTCGAATTCTTTTTCTACCCACTCAAAAGAGAATTCAGGACAAATTTCTGTTGAACGCGGATTTTTGGTAATAGCACCAACAATCAATTCATCATCACGGATGGTTACCGGCAAATTATTAAATAATTTTTCCGCAACCTTAGCACGGCGGATGATCGCAGGTAAACCTTCTGTTTCTTTATAAGCCTGAGTTGCCAAAACAGCACGCTCTGATTCAACATGTGGCTTCGCATTAATAATTGTATTTTTTAATCTGATAATACGATCCGTTGGATTAGTGAACCCTTTTTCAATCATGATTCTTACTCCTGTATAATTTTATTGCAATGGTATTGAAGGATATGAACAATAAACTTAATGGTTAATTCTTATGCCTAATAAGCGACTAAACTGACTTAAAATCGCCGGGTGGGCTGCCCAAGTTGCTGCGGTTACTAAATTGTTATCGACAACTGCGTCCTGCACCCCTACATCCATGTAAATCCCACCAGCAAGTTCTATTTCTGGCTTGACCGTACAATAAGCAGTTACTTTTTTACCTTTTAATACATCTGCTGAAACCAGTATTTGCACGCCATGACAGATAGCCGCTACAGGTAGAGAAAAACCCATCATGTAATGGATAATATGTAATACATCCGCATTCAGGCGCAGATATTCGGAAGAGCGACCACCACTAATATAGACACCGGCATATTCATGAAGATTAATTTGATTAAACGAAGCGGTTAATCTGAATAAATGTCCCGGTTTTTCTGTATAAGTCTGATCACCTTCGAAATCATGAATAGCTGTTTTGATAAATTCCCCTTCTGACTTATCAGGACAAACAACATCAACTTTTATCCCCAGCATTTGCAAAGCCTGATAGGGAACCATGACTTCATAATCTTCTGAAAAGTCCCCTACAATAAGCAGAATTTTTTTCATATCAAAAACCTTGTCCCATTTCATCCATTTCCTCAATTGCTTGCATAGCAACATTAACCGCGGAAATTTCCCCAAAAATGGCTAAAGTCGTAATATGTTGCGGACAACTGCCAAATACTTCAGATACAACAACATTAGCGGATTTACTGGCTACATCAGCATAAAAGTAGAGATCAGGAATAGAAACCATCATCAAGCCGACTGCATCGACATGAAATTGATTTAACAATGTCCGGGCATCATTCGGAGTACGTTTTTTCAACATATCCAGAATTTGTTTGCTTGGTGCATTGATTATTCTTTTTTTCGCCACTTTTATGCCTTTGTTATTATTATCTAATATTTAATGATTCCACCATCACACAGCGCCGTTGACGAGCAAACGATCTTGCTGATGTGAGCCCTTCACCAGTAGGACCAGCGATGGTAAATGTTGAAAATCCTTCACCGCCTGCACCCAATCCTGTATAGGAAGGACCATTTTTAACAAAGATGGTTGTCTGAATAAGTTTGGCCATCTTGGTTAATTTCTCAACATTCATAGAATGCATAATGGCTGTGTGTCGGTTACCGTGCTCAACTTCTATAGCCAAATCAATAGCTTCATCAACATCACCAACTCGAACCAGCGGTAAAATTGGCATCATTAATTCATGAACAACGAACGGATGTGATCTATCGGTTTCAATCAAAATGATTTTGGTATTATCTGGAGCAGAAATACCCAGTTTTTCTAACAGATAAATGGCACTTTTTCCGACAAACTGGGTATTGGGACCAGTTTTCTTGTCGTTTAACACCAATTCCTGCAATTGGGCAATCTTAGCCTGATCAGTGAGCAGATAAGCACCACTTTTCTTCATGCAGTGAATTAGAAAATCAGCAACCTGATCAACTACAATCAGCTCTTTTTCTGCCACACAAGGAATATTGTTATCAAAGCTGCAACCACTAACAATATCTTTGGCCGCTTTTTCAATATTGGCTGATTCATCAACTACCACCGGAGGATTTCCCGCTCCTGCACCTATGGCTTTCTTACCGCTGCGTAATACAGATTGAACGATAGCTGGACCACCAGTAGCGACTAACATTCTAATTTTTGGATGAGACATCATCGTATTGGTATTTTCAATGGATGGTTTATCCACTGTAACCACCAGATTTTGCGGTGCGCCCAACTGTGCTAATTTTTCGTTAATCAGTTTTACAGCCAATAAGGATACGTTTTTAGAACGAGGATGCGGACTGAATACCACGCTGTTACCAGCCGCCAGCATACCAATGGAATTACAAATAATGGTTTCAGTTGGGTTGGTGGTTGGGGTGATAGAACCAATGACTCCATAGGCTGAATATTCAACTAAAGATAAGCCATCATCTCCGCTACAGGCTCGGGTAATCAAATCTTCTGTGCCTGGGGTTTTAGAAGCAGCTAAACGATTTTTGATCAATTTATCTTCGTAGCAGCCCATACCAGTTTCTTCAACGGCCATAGCTGCAACCTGTTCTAAAACTGATTGCTGGAGAAAGACTTCACGGATACCATCGATAAATTTCTGTCGATCAGTCATAGAGCAAAGCTGATATTGCCGCTGCGCTTTATGTGCAGCTTCAATTGCCTCATCCATACTGGTAAAAATACCATTACCTTGTGCAGCCTGAACATTAACATGCATGGCTGCAGGAGCTTTGCTGGTATTGGTGTTTTTATTTAATATTTGCGCGACAATATTATTGATTAAAGCATCCTTATCAGTATTGGCACTTTCTACTGTATTGTTTTTATTTAATATTTGCGCAACAATATTATTGATCAGACCACTATTGTCAGTATTGGTCTTTTCTACAGTGGTATTGGTATTTAATATTTGTGCAACAATATTATTGATCAAACCACTATTATCAGTACTCGTTTTTTCTACTGAGGCTGGCTGATTAGGCATTGTTTGAGCAGATTCTGCGCTACCTTTTGCCCCGCCACTGTATTTACTTAATACATTAGCCACAGCTTGGGAGATTGCTAAATCATTCATATTTTTTCCTGCGTGTTCTCAGTATTAAATATAAGGAGTGGTAGTTGATTTTAAGGCGCTCGGATCAAGTGTCGATAATAAGTTCAGACCCACTTCTCGTGCTGCTATCACTGCCTGACGAACTGCTCCTGAATCACCTGAGAATGTGAATATCACCTCATTACTGTAACTGGTTCCACTCGCTGGGCTTGAATAGCCTATTCCTTCTACTACCGCCGATTTCGCCGCCACATCCGCTATCACGACTCCTATCGCTGCCGGACAACCTACTGTCATCCCGAATGATTTACCTATTGGCGCACCAAAGGCTTTGTTTAATGCATAACTGGCGCGAGCAGTGTATTGAAACTCCAAATGTCCAGCTGGAGAACCATACACATCACCCATGGTTCGTTCTACTTCATTTAGCGATACTTCTACTGCACGACGTGCATCTGATACATCTTCTGCGCCAAACAGTACCAAGCTACCGTGACCGCCACCACCTTCTGTATCGCGTGCCAGCTCTACTTTTAAAATTTCACTATTGGTGGCTTTTACTGCCTCATCTGCGGCAAATATTTGCGGACCTGCACCTGTTCTGGCACCAAGAATACCGATTGAACGGTATTTTTTATCTATGCCCATTAACTCATGTAGTTGATTATCTACATTCGCTATGACTAAACCAATGGTATGTCCTGTCGCTGTGCCTACATATTCTGTTAAACCGCATCCGCTTAGATTTGAAGAGGCGACCTGTGACGTTCCTAATGATGGGGAGGTTTGTTTCCTTATCACCTCTGATACAATTTGTTCTACTAGATTTTGACTCATCTCAGCCCTCCTCTCCAATTATCATTTCACTAAGGTGGTTGGTAATATTTTTTCCACTTCGGTATGAGGACGTGGAATAACATGGATAGATACCAGTTCACCGACTTTGGTTGCTGCTGCTGAGCCTGCATCGGTGGCGGCTTTAACTGCACCTACATCGCCACGTACCATTACGGTAACCAGTCCTGAACCAATTTTTTCATAACCCACTAAAGTGACATTGGCAGATTTGACCATGGTATCAGCGGCTTCAATTGCAGCCACTAAACCTTTTGTCTCAATCATACCTAACGCTTCTTGTTGCATATCAGCTCCTTAACATTTAATTGAACATCGATTAATAATCAGAAAGAATAAAATTGACCATCTTTACTGTTATTTTTCCATGTGGCAGTAACACATTTATGCATAAAGACTATGATAGACTTTTGCTAATAATGATAGTAAATGCGGATCTGATAAAAGTCTTGACAAGTAATATGAGTATTTTGTTTTTGATTTTTTAGAATGACAAAATAATGCTAATAACTTACATATTACTAACAAATGTTTAGTAAGAATTGAGGAAATTACTGCTATTTATGTTTGTATAGTGGTTTAAAGTATGACGATTTTGTGCAGGTCACATCATTATCAGAATTGGTTATGTGAAAAGGTACGAATGGCAGAGATTAACGACACGATAATAGTTAATAATCTGGATTTAAAAACGCTAATCTCCTGACAGCAAGATAAATTATGATTAAATTTCAACTACATTATACCTAGTGATTCTGTCATTCTGTGCACAAATAATCTGTTTAGAGCAAAATCGATAGTCTATTCAGCAAAAACTAAAAACCGCTGTGAGCAAATTTATAAATTATGGGTTTATTACTGCATCTTGAGCAGTAATAATGTTGATGAATTCCAATACTTGTATTAAAAACTCAATATTAGCTAAGATAGCTTGCGCGAAATTATCCATCCAGATACGAATCAAGAGCGAGCATTAGCGATTCGATTATTCCAATTTAATGAAATCGTTTCGAATGTTACCACAGAGGGTATGTCATATGTGCTTTGTGCGTATTAGGATGATATTGCGATCCTAATTCCAGTTTCCATGAGCACTATTGTATTTTAATGGCTGAAAATGAGAGCTTGAAACTGAATCAATTAATACTTGCTTCTTTAACGGCAAAAACCTTAAAACTGGTTTGTAGATGCTTGATATTAAAGCCGTTAAGATAATGCAATTGATATACCATTGATATTATTGAGTATCGTTAATTTTCATTATCAGTTATTAAATATCAATCTGCTTGGCTATACAAACCGATAATCCATCAAAATGATCTTTCGCGAAATTAGCAAACTCAACAAAATGCGCAGTGGTATTGTGTAAGTCAATCGCCTGCTGTGATTCCCACCGTTCTACTATTATATAAATATTTTGATTTTCAACACTTTGATTGAGCTCATAACGCAGACAACCTTGTTCTGCTCGACTACCTGTAACTAGTCGTTTAAATATAGGTTTCAATGCGTCTTGAAACTCTGGTTTGACCGTAATGGTGGCTATAATGCTTAGTTGTGTCATATTTCTTCCTATAAAAATATATTTATTTATGATTTACAGCATTAATAATAAATCGCTTTTTATACCAATCTAATTTTGACCACTATACATAATATTAAATATTAAGTTGGGGTTGTAAAATTTAATAATTAAGCACTACCGTCTGAAAAATTATTTTCATGTTAAATAATCTCAAAAATAATACTTTAACTATTTAATTTTCTAACTTATCGATTAAATTATTTTAATTAAGTAATAAAATTTCTCAGTCAATTTTAATCAGCTATAACGGTCGTGTTTCAAGGTTAAGCATATATTTTCAAGCTAATAATGAAAAGTACTGCTGACTAAATTCTTGCAAGGTATTGGTGGCTATAAGCATATCTTCTTCAACTGTTCCACCGCTAATGCCTATGCCGGCAATAATCACATTATTATGCAGGCAGGGAAATCCACCACCCACTCCACAGATATTCGCAATACTTTCAACACCAAAAAGGGCTGTATTCGGTTGCATTATTTGTGCTAACTGATGAGTAGGCATTTTCATGGCGACTGCAGAATAGGCTTTTTTAGTAGCCAAGGTATGACTTACTAATAAGGCATTAGGCATGGCAAAATAAAACCGTTGCAGGCCATATTTGTCCACCAGTGAAAAAACAATATCGATACCGATATGCTTAGCGTGTTTTTCGGCAATAGAAGCCAAAAGCATCATTTCACCAAAAGATAATTCTTTGACTGCTGTACTTTGCACTGAATGAGCAAATGAATTGGTGCCAGCCGATTGCGAAATTTTGTTCATAGCGTTGTCAACGTAATGATCAATCAAGTTATTAGGTATTATTGGCATGAGAATATTCCTTTATTCATTCCGCCAGCTCGGTAGTATCAACAATACCGACAATGGCCGCGTCAATGACAGAATGGTCTTTATGATTAGCTAAGCGCGCAGAACTACCCTTGGAAACGATGACAATTTCTCCATTACCAGCGCCTACAGTATCAACAGCAACTTCTGTAAATTGTTCTGGTTGTAATTGGGCATTTAAACGTCTAATGATCAGTAATTTCATACCACTTAACGAAACATCTTTTGTTGTGGATACGACTGTGCCAATTACTTTTGCTAAATACATATTTTCTACCTTTTAATGATGCGGATATTTTTCTGTTTGATGATATCCATAGCCAGTGGTGTCACGAGTGTATCACTATTCAGATATAAGGGTTGCTGCGGATCATGACAGCGAATATGGGAATAAGAAATCACTTTACCCGTTGTTTGGGACGAAGTGTATGACTGACAATTTAGTTGACGAGCCATATCTGCTCTCTGTGTTTGTTTGTCTGAATTGATTTCAACAGAACAAAATGTATTAATTGTGTTTGCCACTTCGCCGAGGGAAATAATATCTACATTGTAAGATGCTAGTCTGGCTATTTGCTGTTGAATAGTTCGCTGATAGCTGGAATTTATGTCAGAATTTTGCTGAACATAATCAATAGTCGCTACAACTTTTTTTGCTTTGAACAGCGCATGCTGAATTAACTCTGTTACCAGATTATCAGCTATATTAAGAGTACTTTTCGCCAAACTATTCAGTGATAATTCCGGCAAGAAGAGCAGATCATAATCTGATATCTGCTCATGTAATGCAGTTAGTGAACTAACTACCTGCACATTTTTCAGTGATGAAACCACTGGTATGTTTTGGCGAGATAAATCTTCTGTGGCGGAATGCGAAAATAATAAATAAACAGAAGTACTATCCGGCAATAAACGCAGCTGTTCGAAAACTGATGAATAGCATAAGCCTGCATGACCACTAAACGCAACCACAACCTTTTTCGGCATTGTGTTACGCTGCTTCATGAGTTCAATAATGGCATCTGAAATCAGATCAACTATGACTTTATTTATTATTTCAGATAAGCTCAGTCTATGCATATTCCCCATTTTTAACTTTCCGGTAAACGCACATTAAGGGCGATACCTAAGGGTGTAACGAATAAAGGTTCAGGTGCACAGATAATATTTCGTTGGGTCTGATCACGAAATACCGTTGAAAAATTGCGAATACAGCTAGCACCGCCAACTAAATATATATTTTTAGTTTTATAAGGTGCCAGCCAGTTTTTGACCAGCACGGCCATTTTTTCAATAACTGGTTTTATGATGGTAAACACTTCATCTGCATGGGCATCATTTTTTTTGTACAGTTCAGCCTCCTGTACTGAAATTCCCAAGGCTCCAGCTAGAACAAGCGTCATGTGTGTACCACCAGTGGGTTCATCAACTGACAAAATAATTTGTTTATTTCTAAATAATGCCATGCCGGTTGTTCCACCACCGACATCAACTACCGCGCCATTTTTTATGTCCAAAACGGTTGCGGCAGCAACTGGTTCATCAACTACATTAGTCACTATAAAACCAGCCGATTCAACCACATTGGCAATCACTTTGGCATTGCCACTGGAAATTCCCGGCGGTATAGCTGTTGCCGCATAAATAAGTGGTTGCTGAAGTTTTTTTTCTAGTTGTTCTTTCAGATCTGTGACTATACGGCTAGCTTTAGGATAGTCCACGACAATACCATCCTTAACAATAGTTGAAGGGTAGGTTATGCCTGCCACTGGTTGATTTTTTTCATCAACGACAGAGAGAACAATGTTGGCTGTACCTAAATCCACCCCAACCTTTAACCTGCCGAAAGGCTTATTACACGTTTGGTCGTTCACCAACGTTGCAAACTGATGTAATACGTTTTCCGGTAGTGTCATAAACATTCCTTAATTATTTGGCTATAGTCACAATATCATCATTCGCCAGACCATAAGCATTGGCCTCTTCAACATCTATATGCATTTCAAGAATCGATGCCTCGGTAGCTCTGACAATGACATTTTTCATCACACCACCACGTATACCGCCAACATTGACACTTACTTTCTGACCATCTGATAAGTTAAATTGTCTGGCCAGCTCAGGCGGAATATGAATGTGACGCCACGCTACAATAGTACAATGTTCACGTTCGATTCTGCCTTTGGGACCAATAATTTCTATTTTTTCCGCTTTATCAAGATCACCTGACATTTTAATGGGTGCCTTAATGCCTAAAACAAAATTATCGCTGACAGATATTTCTACTTGTGTTCGCGATCGTAACGGACCTAAAATGCGAACATTTTTAATTTCTTTTTTCGGTCCTTTCAGGGTAACTGTTTCTTGTGCTGCAAACTGGCCGGGTTGTTTAACTGCTTTTAGACGAGTCAGAGAAGAACCTTGCCCAAAAAGTATATCCATATCCTGCCGACTCAAATGCACATGTCGATTTGAAACACCAATCGGTATTTGCAAATCCGACTTTTCTCCCGTGAAAAGTACTTGCTGGGTATTTTTATTATGCAACTTCTGCCAGATTTGCTGAGAAAGTTCCTTTATCTGATTATCATCAATCATTATATTTTACCTACATAATCTTTGTACAAAGCTATTTATATGACTATTTCTCGCTCAAAGATAACCTTGCTCAGACAAGGTTAGCGACAATAGTAATGATAAATAACTGGTCTAACCAATAATTTGTTCAATTAAATATTCAATATCAGTTGCATTAACTGACTTGGGGTTGGTTTTGGTACAGCTGTCATTTAATACAGCGGTAATGACCTCCTGTAAATTTTGCCGCAATAATCCAATATCTGAACCTAATTCTTTTAATGATGCCGGAATACCCATCATCTTATTCAGGCGCTGAATTTGTTTAACCAGCTGCTGTACCTGCATAATATTATTTTGATTTTGTAAATCCATTATTCTGGCACATAAAGCATAACGATCACGGATATGTTCATCATCCTGACTATTAAATTTGATTATGATCGGTAACAACATTGCATTGATTTTGCCATGAGCGATGTGTAGTAATGCCCCCAAAGCATGAGCCATCCCATGTACTAGCCCTAATCCGGCAGAATTAAAAGCCATACCAGCTAAACAGGAAGCATGGTGAACTTTTTCTCTGGCATATTGGTTATTCAGATCGTGAAATACTTGTGGTAGGTATTCGTGAACCATACGTAAAGATTTTTCCGCCAAAGCATCGCTGAAATCATTAGCATTAATTGATACTAACGCTTCAATCGCATGTGTCATGACGTCCATACCAGTATCCATGGAAACGCTTCTGGGGACGCTCATCACTAAACTTGAATCTAATATAGCAACATCAGGCAGTAAATCCTCAGATACCAGAGGATATTTGATATTATTGGCGGGATCAGAAATAATCGCATAAGTAGTCACTTCCGAACCAGAACCACTTGTTGTTGGTATTGCCACTAATAGTATCGAATCTACGATACCTAATGTATTTAATGTCGCGGCAATCCCTTTGGCAGCATCAAGCGAGGAACCACCACCAAAAGCTATAATTACCTGCGGTCTTAACTCATAAAAAAAACGAGCTCCTTGTTGCAACACATCAATACTGGGATCAGGTTTTACTTCACTGAAAACAGCTGTTTCACATTGTGCTAATTGTTCAGTTATTCGATTAATTAATCCCGATGAAACCATAAAACTATCGGTCACAATGCCGACTCTTTGGCCGGCATATTGCTGTAAAGTTTGTAAGGCATTTTCGCCACTGTAAATACGCGATCTAATGCTGAACTGGTTAACCATATGACACCCGTTGCCTGAATAAAATAACGTAGATTTCTGTACAGGTAATCTATCATTCATTATTTTCAAAGTAATAGGTTATCCTTGCTCAACAATAGTACAATTTTGTCATTAATATTTTTTAATATCAAAAAAATCATCTGACGATAGCAATTTGTGCACAGAAATAATTCACTAAATCTGGACAAGCGGTCACTTACATAATAATAAATATTTGAATAACGAGTTATTTTTATCCAAACCTCTTTAAATTTCACCATTTGTCATTTCCTGTTCTGACAGACATGGGAGCAATATATACTCGGCATTAGTATTTTCTTGTCCTTAGCAAAATCTAATCCACAAATAAACTTGGTGTACATGTCAAAAAAATACAGTTTTCCGTTATTTGCTTTATGTTACTTTTGCCCTATTCAATCATGTTAATTTCTGACATCAAACCGGAGTTTATTCAAAATGGAAATATCAAATTTATTAATTGCTTTTGGCTGCGGTATTTTTGGTGCAGCACTGGGTGCCTTAGCTGCTTTTGAATTCGTCGGTTTATTGGTTATTGCTCTGGTCATCATACAAGTATCAACCGGTGCTCCATCAGACTTTATCAATTTTCCCTTCGGATACTTCGGACCTCATGCTGGTGGCTTTGGTGCTGGTGTTGCCGCTACCGCTTACGCAGCCAGAAAAGGCAAAATCGGTTCCGGTCGCGATATCACAACCGGTTTGTGTGGGCTGGATTCACCGGATGTTTTACTGGTTGGTGGTGTGTTTGGGGTTATAGGTTTTCTATGTATTTGGGTATTTAATAAAATCCCTAATTTTTCTTCAGGTCTTGCCTGGACTGATACGGTTGCATTTACTGTGATTGTTTCTGGAATAATCACTCGTCTGGTATTCGGTAAGACTGGGATATTCGGTAAGCCTGAACAAGGTATCAGTCATTTAAATCCGCCCGCTGAAAAATGCTGGATGCCTTATCACAGTCGTTTAAGTCAACTAGTGACTTTAGGAGTTGGTGTTGGTATGGCTGCAGGTTATTTAGGCGTTTCTCTTGGTGGTAATGGTGCTCTGTTAGCTTTTGGCGTATCCGCTTTTTCATTAATATTTTTACATTTTAATACTAATGTGCCCATTTCTCATCATATTGGTCTGCCGGCAGCAACCGCGGCAGCGTTATCTGGAAGTATTATCTGGGCAGGTATAACCGGCATTTGCTGTGCATTACTGGGTGAGTTTCTTTCTCGCTTATTTTTAGTTCATGGCGATACTCATATTGATCCACCGGCATTTACCATTTTCATCTCCACTACTATCATTCATTTTCTGTCGACTGTTGGGCTGTTTAGTGCAATCACACTGATTTAATTACTTAAACACGGCACGAGTTACAGCAATTATTTAGTTTATGACAAAAGAATTATTAAAAGGGTAACCATGGGTTTAAACAACAATGTTTTAGTACTTAATTGTGGCAGTTCATCACTAAAATTTGCCATTATTAATCCGCAAACCGCAACAGTATATTTATCAGGGCTGGCAGAATGCTTTAATCTGCCTGAGGCCAGAATAAAATGGGATTTACAGGGGAATAAGCAACAAGCTGAGCTGAATGCAGGAGCAGCGCACAGTCAGGCTTTAAAATTCATTATTGAAACTATTTTGGCGCAACAACCAGAACTGATTAACAGTATTGTTGCCATTGGCCACAGAGTTGCCCATGGTGGCGAGAAAATCACTCAATCAGTGGTATTAGATGACACTATTCTTCAGTATATCGAAGAGTCATCAATTTTTGCTCCATTACATAATCCAGCTAATCTGATTGGCATTCGTGAAGCCATGCTGGCTTTTCCACACTTAAAGCATAAAAATGTGGGCGTTTTTGATACAGCGTTCCATACCACTATGCCTAAAGAAGCTTTTTTGTATGCTATTCCTAAAGAGTTATACGAAAAACATGGTATTCGTCGTTATGGCTTTCACGGCACGAGTCATCAATATGTTTGTCAGCAAGCAGCCAAAATGCTGGATAAACCGATTGCGGAAACCAATATTATTACCTGTCATTTAGGTAATGGTGCATCCATTACTGCCATCAAAAATGGTCAAACCGTTGATACCTCAATGGGCTTAACCCCATTGGAAGGACTGGTAATGGGTACCCGTTGTGGTGATATTGACCCGGCTATCATTATATTCTTATCTGAAAATTTACATATGCCTGTTGATAAGATCAATGATTTACTGAATAAAAAATCGGGTTTGATGGGATTAACCGGTGTCAGCAGTGATTGCCGTTATGTTACAGACCATTATGGCACTGAAGAAGGTGCTACCAATGCATTGGATGTGTTTGTACATCGATTGGTTAAATATATTGGTGCTTACAGTACCTTATTGGACGGACGTCTGGACGCTATTGTCTTTACTGGTGGTATTGGTGAAAATTCAGCCGAAGTTCGTAAGATGGCGCTGGATAAATTGAGCATCTTGGGTGTTAGCATTGATCAGGAAAGAAATCTGGCAGCACGCTTTGGTCAGTCAGGTGCTATTCATAAGCTAGGAACCCGTCCTGTATTGGTTATTCCGACCAACGAAGAATTAATGATCGCTCAGGATACAGCCCGACTTATCATTAACCAATAGTAAAACCGATTTTATCAACATCGGTGTCATCAGTTCAGAAACTATCTGTGACAGAGAATATCTGTGGCAGATAGTTATTTTATTTTATCTGCACAAAATTAAATAAACTGCAAACAAATATTTTTAATAAAAACAATATTATAAATACATATTTAACACTATTCATAACTTACTTGCCGGTATGAGTAGGGCAGAACAGGCAAACACAGTTAATACAGTCTGTTACAATAAGTCTTTAGTCAAACAAAATAATTTTCTAAGCCAATGAGCAAACCGACTTTGACACCGATGATGTCGCAATACATGTCGATAAAAGCCGACCATCAAGATAAATTATTATTTTACCGGATGGGGGACTTCTATGAACTGTTTCTGGAAGATGCTGTGGAAGCGGCACGTTTACTTGATATTACTCTGACTACCCGCGGACAAATAAATGGCGAACCCATTAAAATGGCGGGAGTGCCCTATCATGCAGTTGAACAATATCTGGCTAAACTGGTAAAACAAGGTAAAAGCGTAGCCATCTGTGAACAGGTCGGAGAAGTTGGTGCAGTAAAAGGGCCGGTAGAACGCAAAGTTGTCCGCATCGTTACCCCCGGTACGCTAACTGACAGTGCACTGCTGGAAGATAAAGAAACCAATCGCATTGCTGCATTATATTTTTATAAGAAACACATTGGTTTAGCGTGGTTATCACTACAAAGTGGGGAATTTCGCTGCAAAATCATTACACCGGAAGCCGTAACACATGAACTGGCTCGTTTGCAGGCTGCGGAAATACTGCTCTCTGATCAAACACAAGACAGATTAGACCTAAGCGGCTATCGACAACAACTAACCCGTCTACATGGCTGGCAATTTGCTGCTGATACCGGGACACGATTAATTCAACGCTATTTCGGCAGTCAGGATTTACGTGCTTTTGGTTTAGTGCCGGGTGAACATGATGCAGCTATAGGAGCTGCTGGTGCACTGCTTAACTATGTACAGCAGACACAAATGCAACTACCGCAACATTTGGATAGCCTGACTCTGGAACAGGAAACCACATATATTGGCATGGATGCGTCTACCCGACGCAATCTGGAATTAACCCAGACCCTAAGTGGCCAAAAAGCACCAACTTTATTCTCTGTTTTAGATCATTGCGCCACCCATATGGGCAGTCGTTTACTGGCTCAGTGGTTACATCAACCATTACGCCAGCAAAAACATATCGTGGCTCGGCAAAAAGCCACTGAGGCACTTATTGCCCATCGGGATGCTATTACAGCCATGTTAAAACAGGTGGCAGATATTGAGCGAATTGCTGCACGGATTGCTATTGGCAGTGCACGACCACGGGATTTATCAGCTTTGCGCGATAGTCTGCATACATTGGCCGATTTCCAGCTAGCAAGCAGCACCGAAAGCTCACTGGTACAAACTTTATTTGAACAATTCCCACCGGCTAAAGCGGTGGCTGAGCAATTAACAGCAGCCATCATGCCAGAACCAGCCATCTGGCTACGTGACGGTGGAGTAATCAACAACAACTACAATCAGCAATTGGATGAATTACGTCGCCTGCAAGATCATGGCGATGACTTTCTGCAACAATTGGAAGCTCGTGAACGGGAACGTACCGGTCTGACCAGTTTAAAAGTAGAATTTAATCGCGTGCACGGCTTTTATATAGAACTGAGTAAAGCCCAATCAGAACAAGCACCGGCTGATTATCAACGTCGCCAGACCTTAAAAAATGCCGAGCGTTATATCACTCCTGAGCTAAAAGATTTTGAAGAAAAAGTACTGGGGGCACAGCAAAATGCACTTGCTTTAGAAAAGCGCCTCTACGATGCATTACTGACCGAATTACAAACTGCACTTCCCTTGCTACAACGCTGTGCTAAAGCAGCAGCTACTCTGGATGTGCTGACCACATTTGCTGCCTATGCCGCTCAGACAGATTATTGTTTTGCGCAACTGGTTAATTATCCGTGTTTACAAATCAAAAACGGACGTCACCCTGTTGTTGCTGCTCAAGTGGCACAATTTACTGCCAATGATACCCATTTGGACGACAAACATCGTTTAATGTTACTGACCGGGCCCAATATGGGCGGTAAATCTACCTATATGCGTCAGGTAGCCCTGATTGTATTACTGGCACATATTGGTGCTCCCGTGCCAGCGCAACAGTGCACACTGGGACCATTTGATCAGATATTTACCCGTATTGGTGCCTCTGATGATTTGGCTTCTAACCGTTCCACTTTTATGGTTGAAATGTCAGAAACGGCCTATATCCTGCATCATGCAACGGCACAGTCATTAGTCCTGATGGACGAAGTTGGACGTGGTACTTCTACCTTTGATGGTTTGGCACTGGCTCAAGCTATCGCCGAACATTTGTTACAGAAAAATCGTAGCTATACTTTATTTGCCACACACTACTTTGAACTAACCCAATTACCGGAACAATTCAGCCACGCCTTTAACATGCATCTTTCGGCCATTGAGGATGGACAAGAAATTACTTTTCTGCACCATATTGAACCCGGCCCAGCCAGCAAAAGTTATGGTATTGCGGTGGCCAAATTAGCTGGCTTACCAAACCGTGCCCTTAATGCAGCCTATCGCCATCTACAGGCACTTGAGCAACATGCTGCCGCTAATCAGCCACAAATGGATATGTTTCAGTCCAAAACAGAAACCGATGCCGCGATAACTGATACTGATATGACACCAGCTGCTACTAATTCATCGCTACCAGAAGATCTGGGTGCAAAATTTACGGCTTTACATCCAGATGAATTAACACCAAAGGCAGCTCTGGATGCAGTTTATGAATTGGCACAGTGGTGGCAGAATTATCAGAAAAATTCCTGATAAAACAGTCACAATCCATCATTGCAAATTTTTAGCTTGACATTATCTGTATCTTGCGTATAATTGTTTCCTTACCAGACGCGGGGTGGAGCAGCATGGTAGCTCGTCGGGCTCATAACCCGAAGGTCGTAGGTTCGAATCCTGCCCCCGCAACCAGTTTTCTAAACGCCTTGTATTTTACAAGGCGTTTTGTTTTATCTACTAAAATCATCCATACCAATTGTTAGCCTATCACTCAGTAAAGCTGGGTACAGAGTTGGTACATACCAAGCTATAATTAAAATCAGCATTATCTGTATCGCCAAAATATCACAACAAAATATCTCTATTCTGAAACTTCATATTTACCGATAAGCAATAATCGCTGCTTAATGTTTTTATCAAGATGATGATTTTAATAATTGCCTAGCACAGTCAATTTTACTTATATTAGTTCCGATAATCTTTATTATCAGGATAAACCCATAATTTCTGATCATGTACTTCAGCCAGAAATACATCATCGAGTTTCTCCCCTAAGCGGTTTAATTCACTTTCTAACCAATCCTCATCATAGCCCAATATCTTAAGATTATCCGTATTAACTACACTATTTTCAATGACCACAACCGCCATGGCCGGATCACCTTTTTTTACCACTGTCATCTGACCATTATATTCAAACCACACATCACTCAATATTTCCAAACTGGTATAACCGCGTTGGTGTAATAGCATAATAAAATCCCGTATGGATAGCCTTGCTTTGCGAAAATTTTGCGTCAACAGAATGCCATTCTGCATTAAGCGCACAGATGTACCATCCACGAAATCCTTAGCAAACGTACGCTGAAAAGTGATATAGCGAACCAGTAACAATAATCCAGCCCAGAATGTAGCGGCAATTACTAATAATAAAAAGCTAATTGAAGGATTATATAAAGGACCGCCAATGATCGCCCCCAAAACCACATTACCAACCTGATCAATAGCCGATATCGGTGCCAGTGAACCTTTACCGGATAAATTGATATAAACCAACAAAATACAAAACGCCACCAGCATTTTAAAAATAATATTGATATAGATGGTATTCATCTGAGCTTCCTTTGTCTGTACGACAGGTGTCTTATCTGAACATAATTAATATGAATATTAATAAACAGATGATCGGCTGATACATACTGATACTGTATCTGGTATATAACCAACAGACTATAATACCTGACTGATTTTTATAGATTTCTTACATTATTTTTCCTATTTAGTTTTTTCAGGCTCAGATCAAAAAAATAATACCGTTAACAACTATTCCCCTTAATACATATAAATAATACAAAAGCATACAGGCACCAGTAATATACTGATTGCCTGCAAATAATTATAATGGTCGGAAATCCATCTGCGTAAATACTCGTATCGGATTACCGCGGTCTATCTGATGATGATGTTTACGATGAATAGCCTTATTGCGTGCCTGTAACTGCTGGGCCTGTTGTGCCAACTTTTGCTGCAACAGTACCATAGCCAATTTCTTATTGACATGCTGGCTACGCTCAGTTTGCACCTTAACACTTATACCACTGGCTACATGAGTTGCCCGGACTGCAGATTCGGTTTTATTAACATGTTGTCCACCCGCTCCAGATGCACGCATAGTTTCAAATACAATCTCATCAGAATACTGCTGTGTAACTGGTTCAAAACAACTGGCGCCGATAAACCAGTTTTTGCGTTTGTGCTGTGGCCGATAAGGGCTGCTGCAAATCCACTGAATAGTACCCTGCCACCTATTCGCTAGTGCTTTAACCTGATCACCCTCCAGAGCAATCAATACCGAACGCAGTCCACCTTTAGCTGCTTCCTGCTCTAGAACCTGTACCTCAACTTGCATTTGTTTGGCTTCATACTGTAATCGTGCTAATGCTTTTACTACAGCCAGACAGCACTCTGCCGGTCCGTAAGCAGAAGATAATTGTAATAATTGCATTATCTTTTCTCCGTACGAACTTTATAAGTAATCACTGGCTTAAAGCGTGCCACAGGTCGAATCAATTGCGCCTGAACCATAGCAGCAATCACACTTTCGATCGGTTTATATGCCTGAGGAGCCTCTTCATACAGTAGCTCCCGATCACAACAGATAACCCGACTACCCTGTGCTGTACGTGTTAGCTGTTCAGCGGTATAACATCCTGTTAGTCGACCTTTGCAAGTAGAACGCTGCCATTTACGTCCTGCTCCATGTGCCAGAGAATACAGAGAAAGTGCAGTATTCAGAGGCTGGACAAGATAAGTGAAATCACCACGCGACCCGGGAATAATCACCAGCCCCTTAGTAGCAGGTGCTGCTCCTTTACGGTGCAACCAGCCCCATTCACCATCAATGGCAACAGACTCAATAAAATTGTGGCTGATATCAACCAGTTTTTGCCCCTGCACACGCAGATTGGCCAGTATGCGTCGAGCAATCAATTCTCGATTTTGCTGTGCATACTCCAGTGCATGATTGTGTTGCGTAATATATGCACTGCCGGCAGTACTATCAGCGATTAAACCCTGATGGCCATACTGGCGCATATGTTCATTCAGAATCATACCGCCTAAACCACGTGAGCCACTATGTACCATCAATTGCAAATGCTGAGCATTCAGGCTGATGTGCTGCGCAATTTCCGGCGCATAAATCGTTTCCAGCATTTGTAACTCGGCAAAATGATTGCCACTGCCAATAGTTCCGCAAGCATAGGTATGATCATTAAGTGGTCGTATTTCCGGCCATAAATCGATACATTCCGACGCAGATAATGGCTGGTCAATATTACCAAACCGTTTCACCAGCTTGCCCTGATTCATAGCACGGATTTTTACCGTGGTTTGCCATAAGCTCATTCCACAACCAATATCACCACCAATTAAGGCAGGATAAAGATAGTTTGTAGTGTAAAAAGCCGCGCCTATCGGACAAGCACGACCAGGGTGTAGATCTGGCATACCAGCTACGTACTTGATACCTGGCAATGTTGCTGTTGTTTGTAGTTGTCGGATGGCCTCGCCTTCCAACCAGAGTTCTGGTGAAGTTATCAGAGTAATATTGTCAGCCAACCGTTGAATAGAATTGCCCATTCTGATCCATTCCAATTATTTTAATTTTAATAATGAGCAGGCAATAGTGAACCATATTCATCCGAGATGAACAGGATTTGCATGCTGAATAATAAATTGGCAGGCCGTAGCCAAGGATCAGGAGATGATTAGCCCAGAAAAGACCTGCAAGGAACTGATAATACAAACATAACTTTTCCTTTCCATTGCAGTGTTGATAAATTGAAGAGTACAGCAATGTAAATGATGTTTTACATAGAGTCAAATATTTTAATTAATTGTATTCATGTTAGCTGATCATCAGTGCCATATTGTCGCTAGTTCACTACGGTATGGTAGTTATTGTCAAATAAGGGAATCACACAGTATCAGTAATCAGAGAATACAGCATCTGAAGGCTGGATCTGTGAAATAACTATATGTGCCTATTCTTGTTATCGCTGAATTTCGCCTTTGATATTTATTTTATATCGCTAATTTCGTATTTCTGTATTTTCTGTTTTTTATATATGCTTTTATTAGGTTCTACTCAAGCACCATTTATGCATTTAAATTTCAGAGAATGATGATGGCAAATTATGAATCATTTATTTCTGATCTTGCCCAGAAAATAGCTGTACCGGCTTAGGATACTCATGATGAAAAAAATTTCTTTATATACCATTACTTTTGCTTGTTTTGCTTTATGTATTTTATATTTATACGGAAGGGGGGATATGGCCAACTCAACAACGACCGGAGCAACTGCATCCAGAGCAACTTCATCCAAAGCATCAACAGATAAATCTGCCGGATTAACCGCTGTAGCATCTTCTTTTAATGCGCCCACAGGTATTGCTTTTGATAGCTCAGGTGCCATGTATGTTACCAACTGGTCTGGTAATTCAATCACCAGAATAACAGCTAACGGAGAGCGTAAAACGATTTATTCTAATATTTCCTCTCCTGCTGGTATCGTAATTGATGCACAAGATAATATTTATGTATCATCATATAGTGATGATTATATTCTCAAAATCACTGCTGACGGCAAAGCTGAAAAAATTTCTGATGGCTACCATACCCCGACAGGTATTGCCTTTTCCAATTCAGGAAAATTGCTGATTACTAACCGCTCAACCGGAGAAATTGTGGCCCTAGACTTAAATAACGGTCGCAAAGAAATTATTGCACGCGGTCTATCCACACCAGTTGGTGTAACACAGTTACCGGATGAAAGTTTGGTTGTTTCTCAGTATAGTGGTCGCCTGACCTTAGTTCGGCCAGATGGTCGGCAAGAAGAACTGGGTAGCGGTTTCAACCGACCGGGGGTAGGTATTGTCACCGTTTCACCAAATGTTGTTGCCGTGATTGATAATGGCGCTGATATGGTACGCACCGTTGATATTAAAACCCGCAGGGTAAGTAATTTAGTTACCTCTTTACCTGGTGCAGTAGCGTTGACCCTACACAATAATCGCTACTATATAGGTACATGGGGGGATGGTACTGTTTATGCATATAGTCCTAAATAGGATTCAAACTAGACATTAATTTCAATAAACTGTTCAAGCCAGTTTCTAAAACCAAACCTGAATAGCTACTAAAGCCATTCAGGTTTGGTTTTTACATAAGCATTTGTTAATCATCGAACATCGATCCAGAAATTTTCTGATCACAGAATTGTTACGTATGTATTTCCGACTATCAGTCAATTAAAAATCGTGTTAAACGACTATAGATTTGCCAGTACTCTGCCCATTTCATTAAAATCTCAGCGCATTGGAGACCTTAGGTTAGTACGTGGTTCAGTAAATACTCTTCACGACTAAACAATGTACCTTCTGTAAATGCTGTGTATTTGCTGGGAACATAGCCGTCAAACCAGTAATAGATTTGCGATAAAATACTTTTCCCGTTGTCGTTGCGGTTCAATTCATATAGCCTGCAAATATGCGTCTAGCAATCAATTCTTGATTTTGCTGCGTCTATTCCAGTGCATGATAATGTATTACTAAGAAACATCGCTGTTCCTTTATGACCTTTCTATTCAACATTAATTGACGGAAGGGCAATATTATTATATTTAGGAAATCGATATTGTTCCCGAATGGTATCTAAATCCTCATCTGAACCAGCATAACGTTTTGCATGGTAAAAAAAAAAAAGCCTAGTAACAAACACAGCACTATCTATATTTCATAGCAAATTCTTATTTGAAAAAACAGAATCAAAAATTTTTGCTTTATTTATTTTCTCAAAATTTGCTCATCACTTGGCATAATTATCAGCTCTCTGGCGAATGTTAATTTTCCGGCAATGATACAGGATTAATTTTATTGTTACTGCTGCGTGTTGAATTTGTTTCCTGAGAATTGAGATCCGAATAAGGCGATAAAAAGGCGATAAATTGGTTGGTTTGTTGACAATATCAACTGCAAATAAACCGGTTTTTATTTTGTTTAATATTTTTCGCTAAAAATTTTTTTAAAGATTTGGCTAACTATTTTTATGGATGTGTAATTTAATTTTAGCAAATCGGACTAATATTATAATAATTGAGCTGAATAATGATAAGATTAAAATAAGGAGTGATTCCATGGCACAATTTTTTGCAATTCATCCAACTGATCCGCAAGAGCGCCTGATTAATCAAGCAGCAGATATTGTTCGTAAAGGCGGGGTTATTGTTTATCCGACAGATTCGTGTTATGCACTTGGTTGTCAGCTGGGTAATAAGCAAGCGATGGAGCAGATTTTACGTATTCGTGATATTGATCAAAAGCATCATTTGACACTAATGTGTCATGATCTGAGTCAGTTAGGCTTATATGCCAGAATTGACAATAGTCAGTATCGATTGCTTAAAGCGGCCACACCCGGCAGCTATACATTTATTTTACAGGCCACTAAGGAAGTACCTGCGCGCACGCTGCATCCGAAACGCAAAACGATTGGCTTGCGTGTACCGGATAACCGCATTGCTCTATCTTTACTGCAAAATCTGGGTGAGCCAATGTTATCGTGCACGTTAATGTTGCCACACGAAGAGGAACCACTAACGGATCCTTACGAAATTCGCGATCAGTTGGAGCATTCGGTAGATCTAGTGATTGATGGTGGCTGGTGCGGAACTGAGCCGACTACAGTAGTGGATATGACTGACGGAATCTCGCTGATTCGTGCCGGTAAAGGTGATACGGCCATACTTGGTTTATAAATTGCAAACTGGTACTATAGTTAGTTTGCGGCTTTTTATCGTTTGAAGGATATCCCATTGGAGAATTTTGATTTCGCTATTTTGTTTCTGGCGATTTTACCCATTTTATTAACGATTACTTTTACAGTAGTCGCTTCTGGTTACGTGGCCAGATATTATGGTGACCGCACAGCTGAGATAATGGGGCGGTTGACCATTAATCCATTAAAACATATTGATTTGATTGGCACGATTGTTTTACCGCTGATTATGTTTCTGGTATCGAACGGACAGTTTATATTTGGCTGGGGCAAGCCAATGCCTATTAATCCGCGAAATTTCCGCAATCATCGTATGGGTGCGCGCATGGTGGCTATTTCAGGCCCCATTGCCAGTTTGCTAATGTGTCTGGGCTGGACGCTGATTTTTATTTGCAGTTTATGGATGCCTGAATATTTTCAAAAACCAATGCAGATTATGTCTGTTTTCGGGATTAAGTTTAATGCCATTTTCTGTGTTCTGAATCTGATACCGATTCCACCTCTGGATGGTGGACGTTTTGTTGATAGTTTTTTATCAGCAAAAGCATCTATGCAGTACCGCAAACTGGAACCATATGGTACCTGGATTATTTTATTACTGATGGCATCTGGTCTGTTGGGTTTTGTAATAAATCCCTTTATCCAGTTGATTCTCAATATTTGCAATTATTTAATTAGTCTTTTTGGCTAAGGATATTTCAGTCATTAATCTAACTAAATTAATAGTCATATAATAACCGTAGACTTTATGCTGCGGTTATTTTTATTTCACTGTTTATTGGTGGGTGAACGACATAAGTGTTTAATCTGTCCGAGGGTAACGCGTTCTAATCCGGCCAGATCCACTAGGGTTTGGATATTTTCAAAACTATGTTGCGTTAAACAATCCCGCACTGCTCGTCCCTGATCATAACCATGTTCCAATAGTAACCAGCCATTGTTATGTAAATAAGCCGGAGCACCCGCAATGATGGTTTCTAATGCAGTGAGACCATTATGATGATCGGTCAAGGCATGTTGAGGTTCAAATCGCAGGTCTCCCTGCAGTAGGTGCTCATCATTGACCGCAATATATGGCGGATTGGCTACGATAACATCAACACTATTTTTTGCTGGTTGTGGCTGCGCCTGAAACCATGATCCCTGACCAAATTGTATGCTGGTTTTAAGGTTAGCAGCATTGTCTCTGGCGATTGCCAGTGCCTCTGCACTAATGTCTGTCGCCCATACTTGTGCATCTGGTCGTTCACAGGCAATGGTAACAGCAATGGCACCGCTACCAGTCCCCAGATCCCATATGCAACCACCTTTAGGAAGATGACTTATGGCAGCTTCTACTAAATGTTCTGTTTCTGGTCTGGGAATCAGCACTGCTTCTGAAACTTTAAAGCAACGTCCATAAAATTCGCGATGGCCAAGCAAATAGGCCAGTGGTTTACCGGCTTTGCGACGTACTGCTTGCTGATTTAGCCATTGTTGCTCTGGCAAACTCAGTTTACGTGAGCCGTGGGCGATTATATATGAATGGGTTACCGAAAGAAGATGTTGTACCAACATTCGCCCTTCTATACGTGGTAAACCACATTGTTGTAACCATGACGTGATTGTGGCTGTCTCTTCGGTATGCATAAGTCAGATGTAAAGCTTGATTTATAATAAAAATAGGGTAGCTAGTCCAAGAAAAATAAAAAATCCACCAGAATCGGTAACAGCGGTAATCAATACGCTACTGCCCAGGGCAGGATCACGACCAGCTTTTTGCATCAATACCGGAATCAGCACGCCTACGGTAGCAGCCAGTAATAGATTGAGTGTCATCGCCGCGACCATAACCAGTCCGATGCCAATACTGTGGTAAAGGAAATAGGATACTATACCCATTACTGATCCCCAAATTAGGCCATTGACTAAAGCCACGCCCTCTTCTTTACGCAGTAATCGCTTTGCCTGACTATTACTGATTTGCCCAGAAGCCATGGCACGCACTATCATGGTGATGGTCTGATTACCGGAATTACCACCTATACCGGCAACAATAGGCATTAATGTTGCCAGAGCAACGATTTTTTCGATTGAATGTTCGAACATACCAATAACACGGCTGGCTATAAAGGCGGTGCATAGGTTCACTGCTAACCAGATCCAGCGGTTTTTGACTGAATCTACGACAGGCGCAAATAAATCTTCCTCTTCACGCAGACCGGCCATATTCAGCATATCTGTTTCGGATTCTTCGCGGATCACGTCTACCATTTCGTCAATGGTAATACGACCAATCAGTTTTCGGTTATTATCAATAACGGGTGCAGTAACCAAATCGTAACGTTCGAATGCGGCTGCAGCTTCTTCTACATCATCTTCTGGACGGAAAGTAACCACATCATCGGCCATGACATCAGAAACTAATGATTCTGGATCTGAAACTAATAAACTTCGAATGGGCAGCACACCCTGTAAAACGTCGTCTTCATCTACGACAAAAATTTTGTCAGTATGATCTGGCAAACGATCGAAACGCCGTAAATAGCGCAGAACCACTTCACAGGTGACATCAGCACGAATGCTGACCAATTCAAAATCCATCAGGGCACCAACCTGATCATCTTCAAACGACATTGCCGCCGCAATTTGTGCCCGTTCTTCTTCATCACGGCTGCTTAGTGCTTCATACACTACCTGTCTAGGTAAATCCGGTGCTAGCTCGGCTAGTTCGTCTGCATCCAAATCATCAACAGCAGCTAACAGTTCCTGCTGTTCCATGTTTTCGATTAATGTTTCCCGAACCGGATCGGAAACTTCCAGCAATACTTCACCATCTTCAGCAGGTGCGGCCAGTTTCCACACCAGCATACGTTCTTCTAATGGTAAGGATTCCAGTAGTGTGGCTACATCTGCTGGGTGCAGATCATGTAATACGGCAATAAGTTCCTGTAAAGCTTGTTTTTGTTCTGTTATTTGTAATGAAGTCTGGTTATGAGAATGGATATCTTCAGCAACAGGTAACAATACGGCCACCAACTCACAAATGTGATCGGTATCCAGATGGATTTGTTCCTGTTCATTGACACTACTATGGGTATCTTTCATTGTATCCATTATCCTTATTGCCTCCCGTGTAAACAGGAACATTACTATCAATGGTAGTGCAAGCCGTCTATTCTGTCACTGTTACAATTTATCTGAACTGATAAATCAAAGCCTGCTGTAAGCAGGCCAATATCGGTGATATTGTACACGGAATTTATCTGTTAGCGTTTACCTTCGCAGCTTGAGATTAAGTATTACCAATCAGCATTAATGCAAATCATAGTGTGAAACCTTAGAATAAATCGTGGCTACGGTTGCTATTGCCGATGATATTACTAGGAACGAAAACAAAAATATTTTCGATATAGCAGCTTCTAATTCAGCAAAATCTAATGGAATAATGGATAAAACGAATGCAGATCAGTTATTTAGAAGAAGAATAACATATATTGTGACAAGAATTAAAATGTCATTAAAACAGCAAATGTAATTGCAGGTATTAAGAAAATCGATTTTGTGATTTCTCTTATTTGTTCTGAATTTTTTAAGAAGATACCAATTTAATACTTGTATTCGCCATGTCTGGTTAAATCGTTCCAGATAGCTGTTTGGATAGAGAATTTGATTGCTGATATACCTTGCTCTTATTAATCTATTTTTTAAGCATATAGAAAAACCGCCAGACATGATTTGCCAGCGGTCAGTTAATAAATGATGGACGTTTAATTTACGCCCAGTATTTCTTCTTAGAGGTTTTACCAATACCCGGATTAAAGCTATTGGTCGGATCAAGCTGTCGATAGAATTGTTTTAATGCCGGTTTAGCATGATATAAATGACCAACATTGTGTTCAGCAGGATACTGCGCTCCGCGCTGATCCAGTAATACCAGCATTTCATCTTCGACCTTATTGCAATCGGTTCCTTTTTTAGCAATGTAGTCCTGATGGAAAACATGGCAGAAAAAATGGCCATAATACATTTTATGGATAAAGTGCTGATTGATGCTTTCGGGCAAAGTTTCAAACCAGTTACTGTCATTACGGCGCAATGCAACATCCAAAGCAACGATGTTTTCTACTTTATCGCTATGAACATTACGAAAGGTTGTGGCGGCACCAGCTGCAGCAAAACGATGCAGCATGGCAGCCTCTGCTTCTATTTCGTTACAACGGAAATAATTACCTTGTTTATTCTGAAAATATTCTTTTAAATAAGTATCTGCTTCGACAATACCATCATCGGCCATTTTTAAAATTAAATGATGTTCGTAACGGTCGCGATAATCACGAATTGACTGAGGAAGATGCTGTGGTAATAATTTACACACGAACACGGCAAAGCGGTCAGAGAAATTTTTGGGAAAAAAAGAAATTTTAGCAGTGGTTCGGTCGATAAAGTTTTTAAAGGCAAATAAACGTGGTATGGCATCAGTACCAAATTTCTGGATAGCCATAAAGATGTCTTTGCCATACACCGCCGCAATATCAAAAGCTTCGCGATGCATGTATTCGCCAGATACGGGCAAATTGGTAAACCGGCTTAATATGTGCCGACGAATATCGTCCAATTCGTGTGTATCATTAGTGCCGATATAAAATACAGCGGTATTTTTCTCCAGTGGAAATGTATCCAGACGTACGGCAAACACCATTAATCGTCCGGCACTACCTGAGGCTTCGTAATGACGCGCTGGATCTGCGTTAAAGCGTGCTGGTGTATCTGCATCAATTTCACGCACATGATTGCGATAGTTATGGTCATGTCCCAAACCAGTATCATGTTTTATATCGCTATCGGTATAAGTGCCATTTTGCAGATTCCGTAGAATTATTTCCGGTTTATCACCCAGTTCAATACCCAGATGATTGATCAGGTGTAGTTGACCTTGTCCATCTAACTGGGCGTACACTGCCATTTGCGTATAGGCCGGGCCTCGTTGAATCAGCGCTCCACCGGAATTATTACAAACGCCTCCCATCACAGAGGCACCGATACACGATGAACCAATAACGGAATGTGGGCCGCGATTATATTTTTTCAGTTCTTTTTCCAGTCGGAATAAAGTGCTGCCTGGTAAGCATATTACCTGCTCACCATTAGCAATAACCTGAATACCATCCAAACGGCGCGTGCTGACAATAACAATTGGTCGATCATAATCATTGCCATCTGGCGTGGAACCGCCGGTTAAGCCGGTATTAGCCGACTGCGTAATCACAATGACATCCGCAGCGACACAAGCTTTTAAGACCTGCCACTGTTCCAAAAGGGTACCCGGTAGTACAACAGCCAGAGCATCACCCACACCAAATCGTATTCCCTGCCGATAAGGCAGGGTGTGCGCTGGATCAGTCAAGGTATGCTGTTGACCAACTATATTCTTAAGTTGCTGTACCAGTGCTGAATGGTTAGGTGTATCCATCTTGATTCCTCTTCTTCATATAATAATGTTATTTAGATAACAATGTTATTCTAGAACGATTATATGCTAACGAAAAGTTTTTTATCTATAGGTAGTTACAATCAGCTTTCTGGTAAAAATCCACCGCTCTGACGTTGCCACAGCATGGCATAGACGCCGTTTTTAGCTAAAAGCTCACTATGTGTACCTTGCTCAACAATTTGTCCTTTATCCATCACAATTAATCGGTCCATGGCGGCAATAGTAGAGAGTCGATGAGCAATAGCAACTACTGTTTTACCCTGCATGAGCTGAGTGAGGTTTTCCTGAATAGCAGCTTCAACTTCCGAATCAAGAGCACTAGTGGCCTCATCCAACAATAATATCGGCGCATCTTTCAGTATGACCCGGGCAATGGCTATACGTTGTCGCTGACCGCCAGACAATTTCACGCCACGCTCCCCAACGTGTGCATCATAGCCATGTCGTCCTTTAGCATCACTCAGTGCTGGAATAAAATCTGCGGCAGCCGCTTTTTCTGCAGCTGCATACATCTGATCGTCATTAGCATCCGGCCGACCATAGACAATATTGTCGCGAACTGAACGATGTAATAAAGATGTGTCCTGAGTCACTAAACCTAATGCAGCACGCAGGCTATCCTGAGTAACATCACGAATATCCTGTCCGTCAATCAGTATGCGCCCACCCTGCACATCATAAAAACGCAGCAACAAATTGGTTAATGTGGTTTTACCTGCGCCACTGCGGCCGACTAAGCCTACTTTTTCACCTGCACGAATATGCAGATTAAAATCGGTTAATAATGGTTTATCGGTACTATAAGCAAAATTTACATGCTCAAAATCAATCGCGCCATGATCTACTTTTAACGGCAAGGCATTAGGTTTATCAGAAATAGTTTGTGGACGAGATAAAATATTCATCCCATCTTCAACAGTACCTATATTTTCAAATAAACGAGCACTTTCCCACATTACCCATCTTGATAATCCATTAATACGTGAAGCCATAGCGGTGGCAGTTGCGATCGCCCCAACACCAACCTCCCCGTGTATCCACAACCAGATACCCAGACCAGCAGAACCGACTACTAATAATGTGTTAATAGCAGTACTCAGGCTATCCAGTGAAGTAGCCAGACGCATTTGCGCATGCACAGTAACCAGAAACTCCTGCATAGATGCTTTAGCATAGGCGGCTTCACGGGCACTATGGGAAAATAATTTGACGGTAGAAATATTGGTGTAAGCATCAGTAATGCGTCCGGTCATCAGGCTACGTGCATCAGCCTGTTTTTGTGCCGTACGGGATAATTTTGGGATCAGAAATTTCAACACTAATACAAATAACACAATCCACATGATAAATGGCAGCAATAACCAGCTATCCATACCGGCCAGTATGATGCCACTGGTGACAAAATATACCAATACATACACCAGCATATTGGCTACCGACATCACCGTATCACGCACAGCCAGAGCAGTCTGCATTACTTTAGCAGACACCCGGCCAGCAAATTCGTCCTGATAAAAGCCCATGCTTTGTCCGAGCATCAAACGGTGAAAATTCCAGCGTAACCGCATTGGAAAGGCACCCTGTAAAGTTTGAAACTGGACATTAGAAGACAGAAAAGACCAAACAATACTGAATATCAGTACTGCCGCCATTAACATAAGTTCATGACCTTTATCAGGCCACAACTGAGATGGTGGGTACGCGCCAAGCCAATCAATTACTGTACCAAGAAACCGAAATAGCAGCGCCTCCAAAATACCTGTGCCAATAGTCATAATGATCATTAGCAATAACCAGCCTCTTACTCCGTCAAGGCAACTCCACACAAAAGGTAACACACCTTTTTTAGGCGGTTGCGGTAAGGCATCCGGATAGGGATTTATACGGTTTTCAAACCAAGAAAAGAATCGATTAAATAACATACGTCTGAACTTTCTGGTTGGTCAAGCATGGGTATAGACATAAAATATGTCTGACACAAGAATATGATAAAAGGAATCATTATACAACTTCTGCTATGTAAAACAGATGATGAGGTGAAATGTGATAAAATAAAGGTTGGTACATCAGTAAACCAGACAGTCGCTGTGCACTTTGTGTGCATGGAGGAAAGTCCGGGCTCCACAGAGCAGAATGCCGGCTAACGGCCGGGCGTCGTGAGGCGACGGAAAGTGGA
Source organism: uncultured Neisseriaceae bacterium (assembly GCA_946481965.1). Classification (GTDB taxonomy): domain Bacteria; phylum Pseudomonadota; class Gammaproteobacteria; order Burkholderiales; family Neisseriaceae; genus Snodgrassella. The sequence goes on from CAMLPN010000004.1 coordinate 56,812, forward strand.
ACAGAAAGCATAACCGCCGATGGCTGTGGGAAACCACAGCACAGGTAAGGGTGAAATGGTGCGGTAAGAGCGCACCGTGCCGTTGGTAACAACGTGTAGCAGGCCAAACCCCATTTGGAGCAAGACCAAACAGAATACGATGACGCTGCTCGCTGAGTATTCGGGTAGGTCGCTTGAGCGCTACAGTAATGTAGTGCCCAGATGAATGACTGTCCAAGACAGAACCCGGCTTATCGGTTGCCTGATGTACCCCTAATCAATGCGTACAATGTTTGCTGGAAGATATATTATTTATCTGATTAATGTCAGTATTGGTTTGCCAGTAAATATAATTTATCATGAGTTTTTCTTATTTTTGGCGGATAAATTCATCAATATCAAGCAAATATTTTTGCTCGACTGTCGCCACATCACCGGATAGATGACCATTTCGATCTGCGCATCAACATTATTGTGGAAGATGTAAATTCTGTACAGCCGCGATCATAGCCTCGTTAATTTAGGTATTTTTTTGCATTAATGTTTGATCAATAAAAATAAAACAATAAACTGTGCAAGAGAATGATTTTATTTTTCTTTGATAATTTCTATGGTATTTAATAGCACAATATGAGCTACTTTAATTATCATGCAAAAGCTAAGCAACTCATCAAGGATGGGTTCTTGATTAAGTATGAATTTGTCGATAACTGGAACGGCATTAAACCAGCATTAGTATTATATTTTGCCAATACTAGACCAATGCCAATCAGGGAATATAGATGGGAAGAGTATTTGCCTTTACTGGCAGAGGACATTTAAATCATCAGGTATGATCCATCTTAGCCCATTACCAGCAATACATGATATTCTTGGCTGAATTGGGTACTTTTAAATCCATTAAATTTCATACTGATAACTAAACCGTTTGTTGTTCAAAAAAACCCAGATTTATAAATATAACCAGCTAGATTTAAGTCAGTATTGAAAAGCAAATTTAATCTAGCTTCAATACTGACTACAACAAGCTAAATAAATTACAAATGAATAACCATTATTCTGGATTACTTGGGTGAATAATCAGCACCAAAATATTGCTGACTGATTTTAGCAAGCTTACCATTTTGGATAATTTTCTTTATCCCCTGATTAATGTTTTGCGTCAGTTCTGCTCCCTGATTGCCTTTACTAACTAATAAATAACTATAGGGCGAACCAATACGGGCATTATCTTCCTTGCTCAGTTCAATTACTTTCAGTTTTAGGTTGTATTGCTTAATAAACAATTCAAGCATAGCTCGATCAATCAGCTGAAAATCGTATTTACCATTAGCCACATTTTGTAATACCGGTAACAGATCAGCTTCGCTGTACTGAATTTTTACTGGATTGTCCTGATTAGCCTGATTAAAATTTTCTAAAGCAGTAGTATAGTTTAGCCCAGGTGGTGTTTCGGTGGATTTACCCTTTAAATCCTGAAAACCTTTTATAGTTTGATCATCCGCTCTGACGGCAATGACATATTGATTAAGAAATATCGGATCGGTATAAAAATATTTTTCTTTACGTTGCTCATTCATGGCAAAATTATTGGCACCGACCTGATAGCGATCTGAATCTAGACCGGCTAATACCGAGGAAAATTCAGTAATTTCAAAGCTGATACTGTACTGAGGTAACTCGGCAAAAATGGCTTTAGCTACATCAATATCATAACCACTTAATTCTCCATTTTTATTGACTGTGACGAATGGACTGGGTGAGCCGGATGTAGCTATGACAATATGTTTTTTTCCGCCATTGTCTGCTTGTGGCTGTGATTTATCACACCCGGTCACTAGCAGAATACCAGCCAGCAAAAGTGTATAAAACCGTTTTATGTTCATTTCTTTCTCCTTACTATTTTAAATATAACCTAATTGCTTGTCTGAATTACTACACAAATCCCATTTCTCTCATGGCCTCAAGGTGATCATCGCCATAACGCACCAACCCTGTTTTCATCAGACTAAACCCCAGTCGCTGGTAAAATTTCACCGTTTGCGGGTGAGTATAGAGAATAATATTGCAGTGACTAAGCTGCTCAACCAATTTATCGATAATCAGACGACCAAATTGTTGACCGTGTAAATGTTCGGCCACTGCTACATTGTAGATCGCCGCCTGACAAATACCATCAGATAACGCCCGTCCTACACCAACCACCTGCTTATTTTGCAAAAGAAATACCACCGCATAGCTTCTGCTAAAAACCAGTTGCTGGGTTGATGCGTCTAAATCACTTAAATCATAAAACTGTAATAATTCTGCTACTTGTTGCCAGTTGATATGCTGACAATTTTGCTGGATGATAATTTCCATCACTTACTCCCGCCAGTTTTTATATCTGGTAATCTACTGCTGACAAACCATGGTAACGAGCTAAAAATGCTTTTGTGCGCTGATGTCTGGGCTGAGCAAATACTTGTTCTGGCGTATCATCTTCAATAATCTGTCCTTGATCCAGAAACAGCACCCGTGTTGCAATCTCATGCACAAAACTCATTTCATGTGATACCAAAATCATGGTATTGCCAGCCTGCGCTGCCTGTCTGATCGTTGCCAACACTTCGCCTACTAACTCTGGATCTAAAGCAGAAGTGGGTTCATCCAGTAACAATACTTTCGGATCCATAGCCAAAGCTCTGGCTATGGCAACCCGTTGTTGCTGTCCACCTGAAAGCTGTTTAGGATAATGAGCTAGCCGATCCTCCAACCCGACCTGTCGCAACTTCTCTAAAGCAATCGTTTCAGCAGCTGCTTTAGTGTATTTTTTCACCACAATTAAGCCTTCCATGACATTTTCCAGAGCAGTTTTTTGCTGAAACAGATTAAATTGCTGAAATACCATGGCTGACTGTTGGCGAAACTGCACCAGTTCTTTTTTCTTGATTTGGCCGGCATCGATCTGCATACCATTAATACTGATTTGTCCCTGCTGAGGCTGTTCCAGTAAATTTAAGCAACGCAGCAAAGTCGATTTACCTGCACCGGAAGCACCGATAATGGCAACAATCTCATGCTGTTTAACTGAGAAGTTCAACTGCTTGAGCACCGGGTGACCATGATAGGCAAGACTAAGATCACGAATATGAATCATAGAAGTTTACCTCGGCGATAACTGGGCATATTCGGACTGGTTGGAATCGCTATTTTCCTTTCCCAGAATTTGACACATAGTTCAATGATGACGGTAAGCAACCAATAAATTAATGCCAGAGAAATATAAGCTTCGAAATAACGATAATTATTGCCAGCCAGTATTTTTCCTCGGGCAGTCATTTCAACTACCGAACAAACAAATGCCAGTGAAGTACCTTTAAGCAAGCTGATCAGGGTATTACCTAAGTTAGGTAAAGCCACCACAAAAGCTTCTGGCAGAATAATGCGCCGTAAAATCTGCATATAAGTCATGCCCAGCGACTGTGCCGCTTCTATCTGTCCTTTACTGACTGACTGCAAAGCAGCACGTAAAGTTTCGGAGTTATAAGCCGCCTCATTAAGCGAAAAAGCCACCAAAACAAATAACATTGAAGGCACAGAATTAATATTAAAATCGGTGTGACAGAAATAATTTACATACCGAAGTAACACCGGCACACCGTAATAACTCAAATACAGTTGCACCAGCAATGGCGTACCTCTGACAAAAGAGACAAACAAAGCTGTTAACTGTGCTAATACCGGTATGCGGTTGATTTTAATCAGTGCCAGTCCCAGCCCCAGAATCACCCCAAACAACATGGCCAGCACCGTAATGAATAACGTTACCGGTAAATACGCCAACAAAGCAGGGATTTGGGTAAAAATTAACTTCACATCAATGATATTAGGCATTTTGACAATCCTGCACTAATAGTCATTACGCTGGAAACTGCTTGTCGCGGTTGTGCGGTGTCTGCCAGATACTGACATCCGGACCTAAGGGCAGAATATCGTAAGGATTGTTACCATGACTGCCTAACCAATAGCCCTTCTTAATACTTTGAAAATCGGTGCTGTCACCAAATGCTGGAATTTGATACAACTCCCGAGCATATGCCCATAAATTGGGAAAATCAGTTAAACGATTCCGATTTGTTTTAAACACCGCATAATAGGCAACATCAAAGCGTGCCAGGGTGACATACAAGCGAATATCTGCATCAGTAATTTGATTGCCAAACAGATAGCGCGAATGACTTAAATGTTGCTCCAGCTTGTCTAAACGATTAAATACCAACTGATAAGCATCTTCATAAGCCTGTTGCGACTGCGCAAAACCAGCTTTGTACACACCATTATTCAGTTCATCAAACAAAATCTGATTGAATTGCTTAATGTCTTTGCGTAGATCTATTGGGAATAAATCCGGTGCCTGCGGTTTATGAAATGGTTTAAACGCGGTTTCCCAATAATAGGTAAGATTAAAATAATCATTATTCACTACCTTACCCAGCTTTACATCCACCACGGCCGGTACAGTTGCTCGCCCGCTGTAATCAGGATCAGATCTGGCATAGATTTCCGGCAAATAACGGATTCCCAATACCGGATCGACACCCCCTGCATCAAGTGAAAACTCCCAACCATTAATAGTACGTACCGGACTGGCCTGACCAATACTGATAACATTTTCCAGCCCCAGCAGCCTGATCGCAATCACCGAGCGATGTGCCCATGGACATACTGCCGACCATAATAAACGATAGCGCCCGGCCTCAACCGGTAACATCCCTACTTCATTACCAAATGGCGTAGTGAAGTGATTATGCTGACGATTAAATTTACCGTCTTCCCCAATTTCTTTCGCATCTTCTGAAGTTACAATTTTGCCTATAGACATCACATCATTCCTGTTTATTATTTATCTTAATTACTAAACTGCCTAAAACTGAATTCAATCTAACATTATTTAAATCTTTAACTAAATACAAAAAAGACATATTTATATAATTACTGCTTATATATATATTTATTGTTCAATGTTTTAGCGATGAAAAGACAGTACAAGCAAAGCAGTGCCTGCAATAAACATATGGCTTATTGCATAATGATGACTTAGTTATCGCGATTTATGCACACTGCGAAATACTGATAAATAAATACAGTAGTAATTGAAAATATATTCAGTAGCTAGCAACGTTACTAAGCTGAAATTTTCAGCATTGATGAATTTAATCGAGCAAGCCTGAAACTCAGTTGAGTTTCCTGTGGATCAGGCAAAATCATCTGCCAAAAAATATTAAAAGCATAATTTGCGAAATCATCATCGGATTGAATAATACGATAAGCTAAAGTGACTGGATCGGTAGCTAATTTCAATATCTTCCGCATTATGAGCAAATCTTCTCAGTCCAGATATATTCCTTAGCAGACAAACTGGTAGTTGCAAAATCAGCAATCAAGTCATCCATAGATGAGCAAAGCAGTAATCTTGTTAGCACTTTACACCGATCGTATTGTGGTCTGATGGTATCTTGTGGCAATTTAACTCTGCATAAAACGCGGTAACTAGGATTGATAAAACTCAGACTGAAATATAGTTTTTATCTTATCGTTAAACAAAAAACAGAAATGTCTACTGGTTGACATAATCATACGGTCATAATCATCCTCTAAGTTCTTTAAACCGCCCGCAATTTGGTTACCTTTCGAAGCGTAGTTGTCGTTGAAACCGCAAAATATTGCTTACCATGAGCCGGTTTAATTAATCATTTTATTTCTTGCTATAACCTGTTATTCACATTCTGTCAAAATGCCACATCCATGAACCGTTGCAGAGCAAGGCTTTTGAAGACAAAAGCATAATTTGCATAATTCAGTAAATAAATTATTTTATTTTACACAGTAATTTATCTGTGCAGAGCTTTTCATTCTTTACATTTTGACCTGTTTTATGTCAGGCTTAGCTATTCTGAAATTTGCTATATCCTAATCATGCACAGTCGCCAATTTTTATCCCTGTATGGTTCTATTTTCTTTTTATTTTCCGGCTACGGCCTGTTTCTGAACTCGGCCGGGGTCAAGTTAACCCAGATGGGAGTCAGTAATATTACCATCGGGGTACTGAATGCTGCTTTTTTTATTGGTGGTACCATTTCAGCCATCGTTTCACATCGAATCATTTCGCGTGTAGGCCACATTCGCAGCTTTAGCGTTTTTGGTTCACTATTCGCCATGGCGGCATTAGCGCATTTGATGGTAGAACAACTGTGGCTTTGGGGCATCCTACGAGCTGTATTGGGTTTTTGTCATTATAGTTTGTTGATGGTTGTGGAAAGCTGGTTTACGGCGCGAAGTGTACCTCAGACACGCGCTAAAATTCTGGCTTTCTATGAAGTTGTCTATTATGCCTCCTCTGCCACCAGCGTGTTGTTGCTCAGCCTGAATATGTCGAGTAACAACATCTTTACTCTGGCGGCAATTCTGGTGATTACTGCCACTTTGCCGGTTGGGCTGACCAAAATGCAACAACCGGATATTCCAAAGCGGGAAAGAATTAGCTTGCCTCATGTGCTGTCGATCCTGCCCTTAGCATGGATGTCTTGTTTCATGGCCGGTATATTTATCAACGGCTTCTTTACTATGGGTTCAGTATTTATGCTGCGTTTGGGTTATACCCTACCCAAAGTTTCATTGTTTCTTGGTTCAGCAATGGTGGGTGGCTTTACCATTCAGCTATTTATCGCCTGGCTTTCCAACACCTTTGGTCGTGCCCGTACCATTTTTGGCTGTGCTGCTGTAGCAGCAATTGCAGCGATAACAGGTATGATTCTGCTGGTCAGCTTACCGGGCAATATCTGGGCACAATGTGCAATAGCACTTGCTATCGGCTGTAGTGGCTTTCCACTATATGCACTGGGACTGGCACGTGCTAATGATGTCTTGCCAACCAATATGAATACCGTCGAAGTTAACCGCTGTCTGTTATTTGTCTATGGTCTGGGTTCGTTAGTCGCACCACTAATTATGGGTACACTGATGCAACTATTTAACCATTTTGGGTTCTACAGCGTTTATGCCATCATAGCCACCATTCTAGCAATTTATGCTTTTATGCAACCCTCAGTACCATTAACTGAACGCAGTATCTATGTTCCGGTATCCGGTAATGTCGGCCCGATGACTGCTGAACTTGACCCGCGTAATAACGAGGCAACCGATACACCTTTTGATGCGCACAGTGCAGAACAGCATATTCTACATAGTCAACAGGAATCTGAAGAGGAAACTCACCAGTCCAAACCATAAATTTCAACTTATAAGCCCCCTGCCAGTAGCATATGCCTGCTGGCATTTTTTTTACTTGCTACTTTAAAGCCCCAATTTAATCCACAGACAACAATACCCAGAAACATGCTGGTGATCAATTTTTGCTAATGGGAACTTACTTTCAGTTACCAATCACGGTTATTAGCAATACTTGTCAGCAAGACACTTTATTTAATTAATAATAAAGATTAGCACTATGTTAAGATACAGATAACTCTGATGAGAGTATTACTTACATCAATCTACCAAATTACAACTCGCCCTAATTATCATAATATTAATTCCCAACAGGAGCACCCTTTTATGATTGCTTTAATTCAACGTGTAAAACAAGCCAGTGTGACAGTTGACGGGCAAATCATCGGACAAATCAAACACGGTCTGCTGGTATTACTGGGTGTGGAACAAGGTGATGATGAACAAAAAGCAAGCCGTTTATGTGAGAAAGTGCTTGGCTACCGTATTTTCAGTGATAATGAAGGCAAAATGAATCTGAATGTCCAGCAGGCGCACGGAGAAGTTCTGGTGGTATCACAGTTTACTCTAGCAGCGGATACGCAAAAAGGTTTGCGCCCAAGTTTTACCAAAGGCGCAGCGCCGGACGAAGCAAATCGGCTTTATCAGTTTTTTATTCAACAATGCCAGCAGCACATTCCTACTCAAACAGGTCAATTTGCTGCTGATATGCAGGTAGCATTAATTAATGATGGCCCAGTTACATTCTGGCTACAGGTTTAACATCAATTTGATAGCAGGCACCTGCTGCAAACTGTATCTGAACAAATGTATCTGGTATATTGTTTTCTTTAAATTTAACTTATTTGCGGCATTGGTGAAAATTAACAGATAGTTGCCATTATTACTATAAATTAGCAAGAATAATTCCGTTTAATTCATTTTCCTATAATCTTGCAGAGGGTAAAAGTATCTTTTTTACTCATATAAAATGCTCTTGAATCAGTTTATAGCATCATTATTAAAAGTGGAAAAAATGATCAACCTTACCAATAAATCTGCTTGATCTATGAGGTGTTTACATGATTAAAAAAACTTTTTATTTATTATGTTTATTGATAACTGTTTTTCCTGCTAACGCTCAACAAATTAAGCAAAAGAGAGCCATTCCGCGTATTGATCAACTTGCCCCTCCTTACTTATCAACAACTTTGTTAATTAATCCATGTTTAGATATTAGCCTAACAGACTCAGGCTTTAATGATAAAGATGATGATACAATTAGGATAGTAGAAGAGGAAAGAGCGAAATATCCAGCTAATACGTGCAACAATCCTGCATTAGCAAATAAGTTATTTAAGGCACGCTTTCTTCAATATTCCACTATTACATTAGTCAATGATCCTTGGAATTTGGATGTAGAAATTGTTAAGCAAAATAAGCTGATATCGCAATGTAAGGATACCGCTTGTTTAGATAAAGTGTTGGATGCCATTATTAGTCAATTATATCCTCTGTATGTCAATCCCCCTCTCCCTCCTTCACCAAAAAGTGAGGAATTATGCCGTAGTATAGATGATTTATCTAATGATAAAAAAATGGATTTGGTTATTAAAAAATTAGTGGCGCGTTTAAGTACTGATGACAACTGTGGTAGTAAAGATTTTTCAAATTTTGGAGATAATCCTATCGATGAGGATAATTCCAAACCACATACTAATGTGCTTTTTTATCTATGCAAATCGAACATTGGTGACCTGTTCACTGCTCAATGTAAAACGTTTGGTAATCAGGTTGATGCAGAAACATGGATTTATTTATTAAAACCCAATAAGAAACCCAAACTATTATTTAATGCTTATAGTGGTCCTGATTACGATTTAGACTCAACTTGTAACGGTATGCCAGATTTTGTTACAAGTGCTAGATATAGCAATGCAGAGCATAAAATTGTTTATTACCGTTATAACGGTCAACAATATGAAGCTGCATATAGTTATATGGAAGTAGGTATTAGTAGTGATGATAACAATATGGTCATTGCTGATCTTATTGAAAAGAAAGAAATAATTTGCAAATAAATAATAAAGATTATTCAGAAGAGCTTAAGGTAAGTATAACGAACAATAATTATGATAATAGTGTATTTTATAATAAATGCTAATATTATTATAGAAGCAATAAGTAAAGAAGACAGGGTTATAGAAAAGCAGCTAAAGAGTTTAATGTTGTAAATATCCCATAGTTAGTACACAAACCAAGTAGAAAATCATGCTATTTG
>CAMLPN010000005.1 GCA_946481965.1 uncultured Neisseriaceae bacterium
AATGACATATGAAAGCACTTATTTCAATCGACTATACCAACGACTTTATTGCCACGGACGGGGCACTGACAACCGGTCAGGCTGGCCAAGCCATAGAAAACAAAATGGTAAATTTGACCAGAACGTTTATTGAGCAGAAAGATTTTGTCGTATTTGCAATTGATGCGCATGAGCCTGATGATAAATACCATCCGGAAAATAAATTATTTCCACCGCACAATATCATAGGCACCCACGGTCAGAATCTCTTCGGTTCATTGAAACAGTTGTACACAGCCAATCAAACCAATCCGCAAGTTTACTGGATGAATAAACGCCACTACTCCGCATTCAGCGGAACAGACCTGGACTTACGCCTGCGTGAAAGAAATATTACCGAAATACATTTAACCGGCGTATGTACTGATATCTGCGTATTACATACAGCAGTTGATGCATATAACCTCAATTATCAGATTGTCGTGCATCAGCATGCTGTTGCCAGCTTTGACCCGGTAGGACATTCATGGGCATTAAAACACTTTCAGAATACTTTAGGTGCTACCATAATCTGATTGTTTACAAACAATATGGCAGGGAAATTAAATAACTCATTTTTAATTTTGATTGATTATTTGTTCCCTGTAAATACTATTACCTATTTTAAAATATAGCTTTGAGCTATAACCTATCTTAAGTTCTGATTAATATGTACTGAAATTGAAAATATATAAAGTAAAAAAATCCAGACGCAAAAAACTAATTATCTTTTCAGAAAATACCAAAATATACTTATTTAGACTTGAAAATATTTAAATGAACAACTGTAAAATAGACAAAACAATGACAAAAAAATATAAAAAATGCTATTCTGCTTGATAAAACTGAAGAAGGAATGCTAAATAACTTAGCAATATATAGAAAAAATAGAGAGGATATTGGTGGGTCGTGAGCGATTCGAACGCTCGACCAACGGATTAAAAGTCCGCTGCTCTACCGACTGAGCTAACGACCCTTTGGCTCCCCGACCAGGGCTCGAACCTGGGACCTGCGGATTAACAGTCCGTCGCTCTACCGACTGAGCTATCAGGGAAAGGAAGTGCGCATTATATGGGGTGATTTTTTTCTCGTCAATCCCTTTCGTACAATTTTCTCAGCAATAGAACAGTAATTAATGCAAATTATTGGCGGATATAGAAATTTATTTAGCTAAACTGCACTCACGATAACCCATGCGTTACGAGGTTGATACGCTAACAAGTATTGAAGTTTACAGTTTTGTTTATTCGGGCTTGCAAGACAATTTATTTTAAGAGTTTGCCGTTAACTAAATTTATTTACACACCTCTTTTACACCTTATGATCTATACATTAATCTTATGAAAGCGCATCTTAAAGTAATTAAAATTGTTAACTTAGTATTTACCCTGTTAATGGCAAAAGTTGAATTTCGTTATATCTTGTGCCAATATCATTTCTGAAATAACCTTATATTCAATACCAAATGATCAACAGCCATTTTACAAATATGAGAATAAATCGCTCTCATAGCATATTTTATGCAAGATAAGCGATCATTCATATTATTGAAAGTAATACATTGTCCATATTGGTATAATTACCCTGACAATAGTTAGTCGACGTTAGTCATTTTATATAATGCTTAATTATATAAAAGGGTTTTATCCAATTTGGCCTGAAAAATCTTGTTCTAACCTGTTTTCCTGAGCGTACCCAATGAAGATGAAGAATCTTTGGAATCTGAGTTTCTTTTTGCTGGCTACTGGTCAAAATATTGGCTAGCTTGATAATTTGTATTTATTACTCATCAAGACTATGGTTATTTCAGGATTTATGCAACCGCTCTAGCTGTTTAAAAGTAATTATTGTTTTGATCGGTGAAAAAACAGCTGCAGAATTTGCCAAGTGTTGCTATAAAAAATGTTGGGCTGACAACGTTTAATCTTTTATTCTTATGAATAATTTTTTGCGCGTAAGTGCAATTTCTTGCACCCTGAGTTTAACTATTTCAAACTGTAAAAAAAATTTAATATTTACATTTCAGTACATTATCTTTTTTATTTTGCTACCGACAATCTGGTACACGAATTGCAATAGTTAAAGATGTTTTATTGACAGCAATAAACAATTTTTAACGTGTAATCAGGAGTGTTCTATGCAAAATAAATTAATCACCACCGAAAAAATTCGGGGTTTTCTCAAAGATGGTATGACAATTATGTTTGGTGGCTTTTTAGGATGCGGAACACCCACCAAGATCGTGGATATCATTCTGAAATCAGGCATTAAAGACATAACTCTTATTGGTAATGACACGGCATTTGTTGATACTGGTGTAGGACCTCTGATTACCAATAATCAGGTCAAAAAAGTCATCACTTCTCATATTGGTACTAACCGTGAAACTGGGCAAAAAATGATTGCCGGCGAAATGGAAGTGGAATTGGTACCACAAGGCACATTAGCGGAACGTATTCGTTCTGGCGGGGCTGGTTTAGGTGGTGTACTAACACCTACTGGTGTCGGCACCATTGTCGCTGATGGCAAAGAAGTATTAACCATTAATGGTCGTGAATACTTACTTGAAATGCCTTTGCGCGCTGATCTAGCTATTATTCTGGCACACAAGGCCGATCGCAGCGGTAATCTGGTGTATCAATATGCTGCGCGCAATTTTAACCCTTTAATTGCTACCGCTGCGGATACAGTCATTGCACAGGTTGATGAACTGGTTGACGTAGGTCAGATCGATCCAGATGCAGTCATGACACCAGCAGCATTAGTTGATTTTATTATTAGCAGCAACGATTAAAGGAAAAAGATAATGGATAAAAAAGAATTAATTGCTCGTCGTGTGGCACAAGAATTACGTGATGGTGACGTGGTCAATCTTGGTATTGGTTTGCCAACAATGGTGGCAAATTTTTTACCGGAAGGCGTAAATGTAACGCTGCAATCTGAGAACGGTTTTCTCGGTTTGGGTCCGAAAACAGTTGATAACCCTAATATTGTCAATGCTGGTGGTCAGCCTTGTGGCGTGGTTCCCGGTGCAGCTATGTTTGACAGCGCCTTTTCGTTTATGCTGATTCGCGGTGGACATGTAGATGCTTGTGTACTGGGCGGTTTGGAAGTAGACCAGCATGCTAATTTAGCCAACTGGATGGTACCAGGCAAAATGGTGCCGGGCATGGGCGGTGCAATGGACTTAGTAACGGGTGCCAAGAAAGTGATCATTGCCATGGAACATTGCACTAAAAACGGTGATCCAAAAATCCTGCCTGAATGTACGCTGCCACTAACTGCTAAAGGCAAGGTAAGCATGATTATTACTGAACTGGCAGTATTCGAATTCAGAAATAATCAGATGTATTTGATCGAAACCGCTGAAGGTGTAGATGTTGACACGGTAAAAGCACATACCACAGCAAAATTTACTGTCGCGGATGATCTAAAAACAATGTCCATCGCGGGAGCAGTAGCATCATGATTTCCCGTCTATCAAGAATTACTACCAATTTGGTGAGCAAATACCTACCCGATCCACTTATTTTCGCCTTAATCCTGACTTTCATTATCTTTTTTATGGCGTGGGGATTAACTCCTTCACAACCACTTGATTTGGTGAAAATGTGGGGAGACGGTTTCTGGAATTTGCTCGCATTTGGTATGCAAATGGCACTGATAGTGGTAACTGGTCACGCGCTGGCCAGTTCACCACCTGTTAAGTCAATTCTGGTTTCTATCGCCTCTTTAGCTAAAACTCCAACTCAGGCTGCGATGCTGGTCACTTTTGTTGGCTGTATCGCCTGTATCTTGAACTGGGGTTTCGGTCTGGTAGTTGGCGCGATGTTAGCCAAAGAAGTAGCCAGACAGGTGAAAAATATCGATTATGGTTTGCTGATTGCCTGTGCCTATATTGCCTTTATGACTTGGGGTGGTGGTTTATCCGGTTCGATGCCATTAATGGCAGCTACACCGGGCAATCCTGTTGCCCACCTTATGATCACTGACGCTAATCCTCAGGGCATTGTACCGATTTCACAGACGATGTTTTCCGCTTGTAATATTTTTATTACGCTGATGTTAATCATCTGTTTGCCCATTTTGGTGCGTTTTATGGTCAGAACAGATGGTACGGTGAACGCAGTTAACCCTGAATTACTGGCTCCAGAACCAGATTTTCAGCGCAAATTAGACCGTAAAACTGCCACCATAGCGGAAAAAATGGAGGAAAGTAAATTTCTGTCCCTGTTAGTAGGTGCGCTGGGGATCAGTTATTTAATTATCTACTTTACCAACAAAGGTTTTAATATCACCATTAACACCGTTAATTTGATGTTCTTAACCGCTGGTATTTTACTCCATCGTACGCCAATGGCTTATATGCGTGCGGTATCGAATGCAGCAAAGAGTACTGCTGGCATCATTATCCAGTTCCCGTTTTATGCGGGTATTCAATTAATGATGGAACATTCCGGTTTAGGAGGTCTGATCACTGAGTTCTTTATCAACATTGCCAACAAAGACACCTTTCCAGTATGGACATTCTTTAGCTCCGGCATCATCAATTTTGCTGTGCCTTCTGGTGGTGGTCACTGGGTTATTCAGGGTCCGTTTGTTATTCCTGCTGCACAGGCACTGGGCGCGGATTTGGGTAAATCAACCATGGCCATTGCCTATGGTGAACAATGGATGAATATGTTGCAACCTTTCTGGGCATTGCCAGCATTAGCCATTGCCGGATTAGGTGTAAGGGATATTATGGGTTACTGCATGACAGCATTGATCTTCACTACCCCAATATTCCTAATTGGTTTGTACTTTTTATAAAAATTAAGGGAGTTCGTTATGTCAAAAGTTGTCATAGTAAGTGCCGCCAGAACGGCAATTGGTAGTTTCAATGGTTCATTGACCTCTGTGGGCGCAATAGACTTAGGTAAAATTGTTATTGATGAAGCCTTGAAACGTGCCTCATTAGACGCCAACACGGTTAACGAAGTGATTATGGGTAATGTACTACAAGCTGGTCTGGGGCAAAATCCAGCACGACAAGCTGCGCTCAGAGCTAATATACCAGCAACAGTACCGTCTTTCACCGTGAATAAAGTGTGTGGTAGTGGATTAAAATCCGTAGCTTTAGCAGCTCAAAGCATTCTGGCTGGTGACAATGATGTGGTCGTGGCTGGTGGGATGGAAAACATGTCTCAGGCACCATACTTGCTCAATAGCAAAGTGCGTTGGGGCTTAAAAATGGGTAATGCTGAACTGTACGATACCATGGTCAATGATGGTCTAACCTGTGCGACTAATCACTATCATATGGGGATAACCGCTGAAAATATTGCTGAGCAATATGGTATCAGCCGGCAGGAACAGGATGAGCTGGCATTACGCTCTCAGCAACTGGCAACACAGGCTATTAAAAACGGGGACTTTGCCGATGAAATTGTGCCAGTAACCATCAGTACTCGCAAAGGCGATATCGTTTTCAAAGAAGACGAATACCCTAAAGCCGACGCTACAGCTGAAGGCTTAACCAAACTACGTCCCGCATTTAAAAAAGACGGTACAGTTACAGCCGGTAACGCATCAGGAATTAACGATGGCGCGGCAGCATTGGTCGTTATGTCAGAACAAAAAGCCAAAGAACTAGGTTTAAAACCATTGGCTTATATTCGCAGTTATGCATCAGGTGGTGTTGATCCAAGCATAATGGGTATGGGACCAGTTCCGGCAACCAAACTGGCATTGCAAAAAGCATCACTACAGCTTTCTGATATTGATTTAATCGAAGCAAATGAAGCTTTTGCTGCTCAATTTTTAGGTGTTGGCCGTGAATTGAAATTTGATATGGATAAAACCAATATTCATGGTGGTGCCATCGCTCTCGGACATCCAATCGGAGCCAGTGGTGCACGAATTTTAGTTACATTATTGTATTCTATGATTCATCGCAACAAACAGCTTGGTCTAGCTACCTTATGTATCGGTGGAGGCCAAGGTGCTGCGGTGATCATTGAACGTTGTTAATCAATAAATAATTTCACAATTAAAATTGATTAATCTAAACGTTATCAATGAAGTTTAAAAATGGTGATATTGGCCTAGCCAATATCACCAGATTTGTGTCATTACCCAACTCAGGCAATAATCTGAAGCCAATAAAACATCACTACTGCCTGTATACAAACTGATAGTTAAATTAATATTGCTATCATTAAAGATATCAGAGCACTTATGACTGCCCGTTTTTTCCAACGCTTGTATCCCGATAAAATCAGCGCCCGTATTTTTTTGCTGGTTACCTTCTTATCCTGTTTTTCTATCATCGTCTGTGCACTCTTAATTGATCGAGAAGGCCGCGACCTACTCAAACAGGAAAAAATTCAAAAACTTTATGCTGTTACCAAAACCCTTGATTTACTACTGGCCGATACCTATCAACAGATAGATAAAAAATTACCAAAAAATCAGCAAATTCAATTACTCAACCAATATTTATCCCCCAAAATTGAACCCTTACTAAAAAACATGCCTAAAATAGCCGCCGGCTATTATCACAAAGATTTAGACGCCATAGTCGTTTATGCACCGCAATCAGCTTATGGCATCAATGTTGGTAAATCCATACCGGCCACCCACAAAGGGCGAGTAGTAATGCAAAGTGGTGAAGCATTAGTGGACAGTGGTAATCAGATACGTGGCAATATCATGAACGCCATGATTCCAATTGTGCGCGATAAGCACATTCTTGGTTATATCTGGGCAAATGAATCACTGGATGATATAGAAAAACAAACAACGGTGTTTGATAAAAATGTTCTCACAATCAGCTTAATTTGTATGCTCATCTGTATTTTTATCGCCTCATTTTTATCTCGAAAGCTCAACACCGATATTAATATCATCAAAAAAGGTTTAGAAAAGCTGCCTTTTGCCCTTGACTCGCGCCTTCCGGTGATTCGCGGCGAATTGAATGAAATTGTAAATGGTATTAATAGTCTGGCGGAAAAGCTCAGAAAAACCAAAACCATGAATGAACTCATTCTGGAAAATACTCTTGATGGAGTGATAACCGTAGACAACAATGGCGCCATCACCATGCTCAACCCAGCCGCGGAACAAATGACTGGCTACAAACTGGAACAAGTACTAGGCCATCCCCACTCTACCCTTGTCGATGATAAAAATTTTCAAAGTCCTTTACTTGATACTCTCTTTAATGGAGTAGATCACGTTGGCGTGGAGATAGATTATCCTGTAGCAAAAAAAATTATCCGTATTTCTGCCAGTACCAGCCACCTGAAAGATTATCAGGGCAAAATTATTGGTGCTGTAGTGATCTTTAAAGATATTACCGAACGCGAAGAAGTGGAAAAACTCATTCAGCAAACAGAACGATTAGTAGCGTTAGGTGAACTGATGGCTGGTATTGCCCATGAAATCCGCAATCCACTGGCTGCGGTACGTGGTTTTGTACAATATTTACAAAATGATCTGCCACGCGCTGAGCAAAATGAATATATTGATATCATCCTCAAAGAAGTAGATTCCATCAATCAGGTGATCCAGCAATTACTGGATTTTTCCGTACCTTCTAAAAATTACTATGTTTCAGCGCAAGTTAATACACTTATCGAAGAAGTGCTGGTATTAGTGAATTCTTCCCATCGTTCTAATAATATTAGTATCATTTCCACTTTAGATAATCAATTACCTGCGTTATATTTAGATAAGGAATTAATTAAACAAGCGCTGTTAAATTTATTGATAAATGCCATACAGGCGATTAAAGATAAAGGAAACATCGAAATAACCACATTGTTATCCACTAATCAGAAATATCAACTGATCCGGATAAAAGATAATGGTGAAGGAATTAAACCCGAATTACTGGACAAAATTTTCACACCATTTTTTACTACTAAAATAACCGGTACAGGATTGGGATTGTCAATGGTACAGAAAATTATTGCCTCCCATAAAGGGCAAATTACCATCAGAAACAATAAGCTGAGCAGTGGTGTCACTGTTGAAGTTGCCCTTCCTGTTAACTAAAAAATCTGAAATTTATGTCGGAAAAAATTTTAATTGTCGAAGATGAATTAAATCTGCGCAAACTATTATCACTTATACTCTCACAGCAACATTATCAGGTTATTACCGTTGATAATGCTGAAGAGGCCATGGCTATCATTCAACAGCAAGACATTGATTTAATTTTGCTGGATAACCGTTTGCCCGGTATGTCAGGCTTAGAAGCACTTAAACAAATTAAAGAAACCGCCCCAGATATCTTCGTCATCCTGATGACCGCCTATGCCGGAGTAGATACCGCGGTAGAAGCACTCAAATTGGGTGCAATTGATTATATCGTTAAACCTTTTGATCTAAACGATCTCAAGGCACTGGTAAAACGAACATTAGAACTGGGAAAAGCAAAAAAGCAAGGGCTTAACTTATCGCCTAAAATTGAATTAGTCAGTTCCGATAATAAAGGGCATATACTTACCAATAGCCCTAATATGATGGAGTTATGTCGCAATATTGCCAAAGTTTCGCAAACCAAAACTACCGTCCTCATCACTGGAGAAAGTGGTACTGGTAAAGAACTGGTAGCCAAAACTATCCATTACTACAGCACTCGCTCAACCGGTCCGTTTATTAAAGTTAATTGTGGCGCGTTACCGGAAACTTTATTAGAAAGTACCTTATTTGGTCATGAAAAAGGTTCATTTACCGGAGCCTACCAGCGCCAAATAGGTTTATTTGAGCGCGCCCATCAAGGCACCTTATTTCTTGACGAAGTCGCAGAAATGTCCACCAATTTACAGGTAAAATTGCTAAGGGTCATTCAGGAAAAAGAATTCGAACCAATTGGCGGTACCAGATTAATTAAAACAGACTTTCGCCTGATTGCAGCCACCAATCGCAGTTTACAGGACATGATCTCTAGCGGAGAATTTCGACAGGATTTATTCTATCGACTCAATGTAATGGGATTGTGCTTACCCCCTCTACGCGAACGAACCAATGATGTCATGCTGCTGGCTCGTTATTTTGCCAATCAGTTCTGTCATGAAAACAATAAAGAATTACTTGATTTCTCAATTAGTGCAGTGGAAGCACTTAATCAATATCACTGGCCGGGCAATGTGCGTGAATTATCCAATGCCATTGAACATGCGGTAATCATGTCTAATGGATTATTTATCTACCCACAGGATCTGCCCGAACACATTACCAGCCACAATAAAATGCCAGCGTTGAATCCCGATTTTGCCGAGCTTGAACAACATGGTGTCACCTTAAAAGACAAAGTCAAAAATTATGAAAAAGAACTCATCATTAATGAGTTAAAACGTAATAATGGTCATCGCGAAAATACGGCCAAATCATTAGGTATCAGTAAAAGAACGCTGCTTTATAAAATGCAGGAATATGAGATCGTTGAAAGTATTAATTAACTGTATCATGTTTCTTTTAAATTGCAAATACAATACGGTTAGACGCTAGCAAATTATAAAGCACGAATTACCCTAAATTAAGAGCCGGTAATCGAATCGTGAACGCCCTTAGTAATCACATTGCTACCATTAATATTTCAAAAATGCAGCCAATCTAACATACCCAGATTGGGCACTTAGAGCAAAATTTAGTCAGACAAATTACGAGTATGCATAATCAACAATTAAGGGCGCATGATCAGAAAATTTTTCTTCTTTATAAATAGTCGCCCGTTGAGCACAGGCAGCTAATTCCGGCGTCGCCAACTGATAGTCAATCCGCCAACCAACATCCTTGGCATAAGCCTGTCCGCGATTACTCCACCAGGTATATCCGGGTATTTCTGGATAAAGTTGGCGCCAAACATCTACCCAGCCCAGTTCATCTAGTACCTGTGTTAACCATTGACGCTCTTCTGGCAGAAAGCCGGAATTTTTCAAATTTCCTTTCCAGTTTTTCAAATCAATATTCTGATGAGCAATATTCCAGTCTCCGCAAATCAGCACATCTCGCTGCAACGCGCGCAGTTCGCGTAGCAATGGTAAAAATTTTTCCATAAAGCGAAATTTAGCCTGCTGCCGCTCTTCAGAACTGCTTCCAGATGGGAGATAAACCGAAATAACCGTTAAATTACCAAAATCGGCACGCACATAGCGCCCTTCATGATCAAACTCATCCCAACCCAATCCAATTTGCGTTGCATCAGGCGCTGCCTTGCTATAAATAGCCACGCCACTATAGCCACGTTTTTCAGCTGTATGCCAGAAACCATGCATGCCCAAAGGATTCTTCATTTCTGCCGTCATATCAGCTTCCTGAGCTTTTAATTCCTGAACACATACAATATCTGCCTGTGCCTGCGCCAGATAATTTATAAATCCCTTACTGGTTGCAGAGCGTATTCCATTAACATTGGCTGATATGATTCGCATCCGGCGTATCCTTTCGAATAATGATAAAATCAAACTAAAGTTATACGAATCATCTATTCTAACATTAAGGAACACCATGTCTGATTTTCGTCAGGATTTTCTGCACTTCGCTTTAGAACAAAACGTTCTAAAATTCGGACAATTCACCACCAAAGCTGGGCGCCAATCGCCTTATTTTTTTAATGCCGGCTTATTTAATGATGGTTATAGTATGTTACGACTGGCACGTTTTTATGCCCGTTCCATCATAGCCAGTGAAGTAAAATTCGATATGCTGTTTGGTCCCGCTTATAAGGGCATTATTCTGGCTGCGGCCACAGCCATGATGCTGGCAGAACAAGGCATTAATGTACCATATGCCTATAATCGTAAAGAAGCCAAAGATCATGGTGAGGGTGGTATCTTAGTTGGTGCACCATTACAGGGCAAAGTATTAATTATTGATGACGTTATTTCTGCCGGTACGTCTGTACGCGAATCAGTACAAATTATTCAGCAATTTGGCGCAAGCCCAGCTGGCGTTGCTATTGCTCTTGATCGAATGGAAAAAGGAAATAGCCATACCTCTGCCGTACAGGAAGTGCAACAACAATATCAAATACCGGTCATCCCCATTGCCACTTTAGACAATTTATTACAAATGCTGGAAAGTGAAAACTCTCTGGCTGAATATCGCCAGCCTGTGGCAAGCTATCGTCAGCAATATGGTGTGTAAAAATTAACTGTGTAGCAAAAAAATAAAATTGCTGGGTAATTTTAGACGATACTATTTTTAGCTGCATAATTAAATGGCAGGCAAAGTATGAATATTGAACACTTATTAACTCAATATGGTTATCTGGCCATTTTTTTATGCAGTATTTTTGAGGGTGAGACCATCCTGACATTAGCTGGTTTTTTTGTTCACAAAGGCTATCTATATTTTTTCCCCGCTGTTGTCAGTGCAGCTTGTGGTGGCATGCTCGGTGACCAACTGTGTTTTTTTCTGGGTCGTTACTATGGCCAGCGCTTACTGAAACATTTTCCAAAGCTAACGCCAATGGTGGAAAAAACCAATCGAATGCTTTGCAAACATAGCTCCATTATCATCATTCTGGTACGCTTTATGTATGGCGTACGCATTGCTGGCCCTATTGCCATCGGTATGAGCAAAATCCCCTTTACCCGTTTTGCTATCTTCAATATTGTCGGTGCCCTGCTCTGGGCAACCCTAATCTTATCGGTAGGCGTCTTTTTTGGCGAATCGGCACACTGGATATCGGCAGAATTTCAACAATACGCCAGAATAATGCTGATTATCGCTGTTGTCTTTATCATCATTACAATATTGGTGACCTTGTATATCAAGCGCCAACATAAGGCAAAATAATTAGTCTGATTGTAGCAAGTTTAAACAGCAAAACTAATCTTGATAATTTCACTAATATCGAACTTGTATAATTTGGTGATTGTCTAAAATTAGTTATTAGTATGAATGTCGGCAAGTTTGAGCCTAGTTGATCATTTCACTTGACTGCATTTTATGATTATTTTGCCATAGCTAATTATCATTATTAAAAATAATATAATTTACATAAAAAAGATATTGTGTATTTATTACAGAATTCATTCTCTTTCATTATGATAGCTAAAATTTAAATAATTAAGTTTAGATTTTATAACTGTGATTTGTAGTTTAAATAAATACTTTGAATTCAACTTTATCAGGTTTTTATCCAAAATAATTGCATTTGCACAATTAAAATAATGTTATATACATCGTTCTCTAAGCTAGCTTATAAAATACAGCCTACTCATAATAATTTTTAAATAACAATTGGATACTCTTACATCAACTATTTTCATAAGCAAAGTTTAATATAATGAACTCTTCAAAATTTTTTAGTTGTTATTTTTTCCAATAAATATCTTTCAGTTAATTACTTCAACCATTCAATATTAGCCCCCTTACTGCATTGATCAAACATAATCAAAATAAAAAACCCGCCTAAGCGGGTTTCTATTCCATAATTAAATAAGTTATCTAAGATTAGAATACGTGTTTCAAACCAACACCAAAGGCAGTAGTTTTCAATTTACCGTAGTTATAGCCATCGTCATCTTCACCTAAACCTTCACGCAACCAACCTGCCTGCACGTTAGCAGTAGTACGTTTAGAGAGGCTATAATCAGCACCTAACACAACCTGATCATATTTAGTGTTATGTACTTTGGAACCATCAATCTTAACATCAAAGCCGTGAGCATAAGAGATTTTCGGGAAAATATTACCGAAGTGGTAACCAACAGTCAAAGCAGCTTCCTGACCCTGATTGTCAACAACTACACTGTGATCGCCTACGCCCCCAACAGGATTTTTATTTATCCATCTGAAATGAGAAGAAGTATTTTTGGTAAACTGATAACCTAAACCAACAAACCAGTTATTAGCATCATAACCAGCTTCTAAGCGATGTACTTGACCATCTTTTTGTTCATAGTAATCATCAACGTAATTACCATTTTCCCAAATTTCATATTCTCTTTCAGCAGAATTTTTCAGATAGTCAAAGCCATATTTTACGTAGAAGCCACTGTTTTTATAGTTCAAACCTAAACTATATTTGTCGCCAGCACCCCATCCTGCACTATATTCTCCTTCACGATTACCATTGTTCACATTATCACGGGGAGAATACAATACAGTGAATTTAAAACCAGCCCATTCAGGAGATTTATACCCAATACCAACATAACGGGCATCGGTACGAGTAAATTTATTTAGACCAAGAGCATCACTGTCATCACCGTATTGCCATGCATCTACGTCATCCATATTTTCATTGATCGCATTGCTTAGACGACCGGCAACTACAGTACCGAATTTTTCATGTTGCAAACCAATGAAAGAGTCACGGTTAGCCCAGCTATCACCTTTACCGTTACTATTACCTAAATGAATACGTGATTCAACCTGCCAGATAGCTTTCAGACCATTACCTAAGTCTTCAGAACCTTTAAGACCAATACGAGAACCGTAATCACTAATACCGTTCAGGTATGGACCACGAGAGTAGTCAGTATGCTTAGTAGAGTTTACTTCATAGCCTGCTTTTATCTGGCCGTACAGAGCAACCTCAGCCATAGCGGCAACCGGCAAAGTGGTCAAAGCCAAAGCAATCAGGGTTTTTTTCATTGCTGTATTCCTTTTCTATGTCGAAAAAACAAACTTCAAAAACCTAATGAAGAGCTTTTAAAGTTTTGCATTAATCGCCGCATTAGCGATTTCATAGCTGTAAATATAATGCTTTAGTTGAAAAAAGACAATTTCATTTGCAAACACACAACACATTGAATATGGCAAAATATTATTAACGATAAATTTTTTCATATTTTATTCTATTAAATCAATATATTATTTAACTAATCCTTATTTTTACTAATTTCTGAGATAAAAAATAAGTGTTGTAAATTTTCAACAATAAAGAACCTAAAATTTCTCATTGCCAACATTAATACCGTTTATCGCTACCATAAATTTATTATTTGTCAGCAAGTTTAAACATCTAAAAGCCACTACTGCTCTGTGTTATACCATCCACATGTAAAAATAGCCTGAATACATTTACTCATCTAAGATGAGATGAATTAATTCAGACTATTCACGCTTTAGAGAACATTTTAATTTGGTTATCTCAGAATTTCGTTTCTATCTGTTCTAATATTGCTGAGGTGATTTTAGTTTCACTGCTTACTGGTATCTGCATATCTTTGCGGCGTAATCTGGGCTGAATTGCATCATTAATTACTTCTGTAGCATCGATTATTTCCATTGATAGAGGTTTGGTCTCAATTAATTGCAATGCACCTAAATCAGTAATCTGCTGTAAATCAATTTTCGCATCCGTTACTGTTTCTACAGCCTCTTGTGGTAACGTATTTTTCGCAGTCTGATTATTTAACTGTTCAGAGTCACGGCAATATTTATCTACGCATGCAGTACCCTGCTCAGTATCTTTCTGATCCAATACAGCCAACACAACTTTTTGCACTTGTTCCACTGCTTGCTGAACAATATCTGCATGCTTATCTGTTTCTGTAAGCAATACATTCTGCTGATGGTCATGCTGTGATAACGCTATCTCTGGTTGCAATACCTGTGCGGTAGTTTGCTGCACTTGTATCACCAGAGCATCAATATCCAGATAGCGGGTGATTTTGCTGGCAGAAGGAATGAAACGGCGATTCTTTTTACCATTCTGGCGCCGATTATCTTTCTGAGGCCGCGATTTATTGCGTTTATTCTCGCTGTCATCACTAGCTAGTTTGATCAGTAACGGTTCACCATCCTGAACTTCAGCTATTGATTGACCAATATCTGCATTTTGCCATTCAGGATCCTGCTTGCGTTGCACACGCTGGCGTCGACGCCGTTTATCACCATAATCTTCTTTAGAATTATTGATTTCTTGCTTTTTATGACTCAGTTCACCGATATTGGTCTGATCAGCTTGATCATTATTGTTCCTATCCTGACGCCGGTTACGCCGCTCGTTTGCTCGAATATCGTTCGCCTGATCACTACTAACTGTATCACTAACTTCCGCCAACTCATTTCTCTTACCAGAAGTTGCATTTTTCGTTAATCTGTTAGTGCGTGCCTGACGACGATCGCCGGATAGCGGTTTACGATTTTTTCTTTGTTCTGTAGTGGCTTTAGCCAATTTGTCTTTAGCTGCTGGCTCAGAATCTGTGGATCCGTTGTGACCAAGCAGATTTTGCCACCACACAGATAATTTATTCCATAAGCCTTTAGATTGGACGTTTTTACCAGTATTATTTTTTGCCACAACAGGAGCTGGCTGGCTATGTTGAATACCTCTCACCGCAGCTTCTGGTTTAACAGGTTTATTCTGCCCCATAGAAAAGGGCAATTCATCAGCATTCTCTGGTGCTTGAACCTGATGATAGCTGGGCACAGTATTTTCTTCGATGTTATCTGTACGAACTCGGGTAACGCTGTAATGCGGGTTTTCCAGATGAATATTGGGGATCAGCAAAACACACAGATCCAACCGTTCTTCTAGTCCAAATAATTCAGCACGTTTTTCATTTAGCAGAAAGGTAGCAACATCAACTGGCACTTGAACACGTACTTCGGCGGTATTATCCTTCATGGCTTCTTCTTGAATAATACGCAATACATGTAATGCTGTTGATTCAATACTGCGGATAAAGCCAGTTCCAGCACAACGCGGGCATATGGTGTGACTACTTTCGCCAAGAGACGGTTTCAGACGTTGACGTGACAATTCCATCAGCCCGAAACGAGAAAGTTTCGCCATCTGCACACGCGCACGATCTTTTTTCAGTGCCTCACGCAGGGTATTTTCGACATCACGTTGGTTCTTGCTATTTTCCATGTCAATGAAATCAATAACAACTAAACCACCCAGATCGCGTACCCGCATCTGTCTGGCTACTTCTTCTGCAGCCTCCATATTCGTTTTAAAAGCGGTATCTTCGATATCGGCACCACGGGTTGCACGAGCGGAATTGACATCTATAGACACCAGCGCTTCGGTGTGATCAATTACGATCGCTCCGCCGGAAGGTAATGAAACTTCACGAGAAAAAGCTGATTCAATTTGCTGTTCAATCTGAAAGCGGGCAAATAAAGGGATATGGTCGGTGTAATGTTTCAGTCGACTGGTATAAGCCGGCATAACATACGACATAAACTCACTGATTTGATCATATACTTCTTGAGAATCTATTAAGATTTCGCCGATATCGGGCTGAAAATAATCGCGAATAGCGCGAATTAATAGTGAGCTTTCCATGAACAGCAGGTAAGGATCACTGTGGTGTGCCGCAGCCTGCTCAATCGCACGCCACAATTGCACTAAATAGTTTAAATCCCACTGCAATTCTTCACAACTTCGCCCTATACCGGCAGTTCTTGCTATGAGGCTCATGCCACGCGGAACATTAAGTTCACTCATAGCCTGTTTCAGTTCTTGTCGCTCTTCTCCCTCAATGCGACGTGAAACACCGCCACCACGTGGGTTATTAGGCATCAGCACAAGATAACGACCGGCCAGACTAATAAAGGTGGTTAATGCTGCACCTTTATTGCCGCGTTCATCTTTTTCAACCTGAACGATGACCTCTATACCTTCAGTCAAGACATCCTGAATGCGTACTCGTCCGCCTTCGTAGTTTTGAAAATAGCTGCGGGATATTTCTTTAAAGGGTAAGAATCCATGGCGATCAGTACCATAATCAACAAAACATGCCTCCAGTGATGGTTCGATTCTGGTAATGATACCTTTATAAATATTGCCTTTACGCTGCTCCTTACCCAGCGTTTCGATGTCCAGATCAATTAAATTCTGTCCATCTACAATTGCCACACGCAGCTCTTCTGCCTGTGTAGCATTGAATAACATTCGTTTCATGAAAACCTCGTTATATGCACTGACGAGGCGTTGTAATTAGTATTTGACACCCGCGGCCTTGCCAATATCAATCCAACACGGCAAATCAAGCAGGCTTTCATCATAAAGAAGTTATAAAGAACATGTCGGCGTACCTTAATTCACTACAATTTGCACAGCCGGCGCTACCTAGCAATTTTAACGCTGGAGCGCTTAAAAGAAATAGCCAATCTTCTGTTATTTTGTCGGGTGCTTGGGCACGTTAGCGGCTGCGCAATCTGGTTTTGTCATACCTTCTCACGTCTGAAACCGAGGCTTGCCACCCGATGGAGTCAAACTTAATCACTAACCCTTATTGCTGACGGCTGGTCAACAACATGGGGAAACACGCCTGCAACAGTGCGTTTTCCAGTAAATACGTTAACATTTCATTCTTTATTGCCGCGATACATTTGCTGTTATCCCGACAGTGGGCCAAATGAGCCTTTTTTCTGTTCAGTACCTATTGCCACAATGACTTCGGCTATAATAGCTGATGACTTCTATTAATTTATAAAAGCTTACGGATTATAAGCAAGATGACAGTTTTAAGCAAAGATTCAGTGCAATTTTTGTGTGTCTGCGCCGAAAACGCAGGCCAACGTTTAGATAATTTTTTAATGCGTGAATTAAAAGGTGTGCCAAAGAGTCATATTCAGCGCATTATTCGCAGCGGTGAGGTACGCATCAATAAAAAACGTTGTAAAGGTACTGATCGTGTGGCAGTCGATGATATCATTCGTATACCGCCTATTCGCGTCGCCACTAAACATGACCATTTTAAAGGCATTGTTGTACCGGCACAAGAATTTGAGATTGTTTATGAAGATGATGTGCTATTAGTGATTAATAAGCCTGCTGGTATTGCGGTGCATGGGGGCAGTGGGATCAGTTTTGGTGTTATTGAACAATTACGTCGTTCACGCCCTGAAGCACGCTACCTGGAGTTAATACATCGACTGGATAAAGACACCAGTGGTTTACTGATGATAGCCAAAAAACGCAGTGCTTTAGTTAAACTGCATGAGTCTATTCGTCTTAATCACCCACATAAAATTTATCATGCATTAGCAATTGGCAACTGGCCGGAAAATGTGCATCAAGTCAAATTACCACTAATTAAATATACCGGCGCACAGGGTGAAAAAATGGTACGGATTGCTTCCAGCGAACAGTCAGGGCAATCCGCTCTCACATTATTTAAAATACGCCAGCGTTATTCCGGTCCGATGTTACATGCCGTAGGGATTAAGGCCGTAACATTGATGGATATCACGTTAAAAACGGGACGCACACATCAGATTCGAGTACATATGCAATCGCAGCTTTGTCCCATCGCCGGTGATGAGCGTTATGGTGATTATCAGGCGAATAAACGGCTGCAAAAAGCAGGATTAAAACGAATGTTTTTGCACGCAGCCCAGTTATCTATAGCTCATCCGGTAAGTGGGGAGGTTTTACACCTTTCAGCCCCATTACCGGCGGATTTGCATCAATTTTTGCAAAAATTAGCCAGCAATGATAATTAATTGCTGGCTTAACAGAGATTAAATAATAATTAAAGTTAACTAACTAATTGTTGTAACCATTGCTTAAGCTCAGAGCCATATTGGTGATGACGTAAACTATACTCGATAAAGGTTTTCATATAGCCCAGCTTATTACCACAATCATGTGAGTAACCATTAATTACAAAGGCATCTACAGGTTCTTGGCGGATTAACGCAGCAATCGCATCAGTTAACTGTATTTCGCCTCCAGCGCCAGGAGCTATTTTAGCCAGTAAAGGCCAGATATTAGCTGAAAGTACATAACGACCAACAACAGCCAAATCTGAAGGTGCTTCAGTAATTGCAGGCTTTTCGACGATACTGTGCATAGGTATATTGTGACCTGATTGCGTTTCCTGACCATTGCAATCAACGATACCGTATTTACTCACTTCGTTGACCGGTACACGTTCAACCATAATCTGGCTATGCTGTGTCTGTTGAAAACAGTGCAGCATTTTAGCCAAATTGTCAGTTACTGGATTACAGGCATAGTCATCAATCAGCACATCGGGAAGTAATACAGCAAATGCTTCATTACCGACCACAGGCTGAGCACACTTAATTGCCTGTCCAAGACCATTGGCCTCACCCTGATAAACTTGAATGATATTAACACCTGGAGGACAAACGCTGCGTACTTCCTTTAATAAATCAAATTTACCTTTATTTTCTAGTTGTGTTTCTAGTTCAAACGCAGTATTAAAATGATTGGCGACAGCTATTTTAGAACTATGATTAACCAGAATAATATCGGTGATACCGGCAGCAACACATTCCTGCACTATATACTGTATGAGTGGTTTATCCGCAACCGTCAACATCTCTTTAGGAATAGCTTTGGTCGCTGGTAACATACGCGTACCAAAACCCGCTACAGGAATAACTGCTTTCATTTATTTCCTTAATTTGCAAATATCTTAATATTGAAAAAACTCTTCAGATAAATAAACTCTTATCTGCATATGAACCCTTTATTTAAGTTATTTTAACATAGCTGTTAAAAACAAAGTGCTGATTAACCTATTAAGCTATGAAACTCATAAGTTAATCAGCACTAAATTAAAATACTTAAACAATTTAGCTATTTATCATTGATTGGCCAAAGCTTTAAATACTTCTGCTACCGCTACAGCACCTGGATCAGGATTACCAAACAGATTATCCTGATTAATATAAGTAGAACGTCCGGCTCCTGCTCGTTTCATTGTGGCAGTTTTTTCAGCTCCATTCTGTGCTGCTGTAACAGCTGCCTGAAAACCTTCAGATTTCCAAATCTGTAATGCCGGTTGTAATGCATCAATCAATGTTCGGTCTCCTAAGTCCGCACCACCATAATGTTTCATCTGTTCCAGACCTGTACTTAATGCATTCACTAATTTACTACCCTTTTGTAATTGTTGTCCGGCTGCGGTCAGGAATATAGACATTAATACTCCACTTGATCCACCCATCACCGTTGCCAATCGATCACCAATCAATAAGAACAATTGTGGTAAATCATTTAAAGGTAATTGCTGGTCTTCCAGTTTGCGCTCAATATCTTGTGCACCATTGGCAAAAGTCGTACCGGTATCTCCATCTCCCACTTTGGCATCCAGAGCATTCAATCTATTTTCTTGACTAATCAGTGTCGAAGTAATGGTTTTAATTATGGCCGCGACTTGCGGATTTTCTGAATAGTCGCAAGTAAATTTTTTAGCTATAGGCGCATGTGCAATGGTTTTTAACGGCGCAAAGGACACCGGTTTCTGCCAGCCACAAGTTTCAACAGGAGCGTTAATCGCCTGTTCAAAGTAATCATTCAGTTTCAATAACGAAAGAGAAAAACCCTTCATATCCAGCGAAGTCACGAAGGCAGCCGGACCAATCAGATAACGAATTTGATCATGCAAGCCAGAATGAGCCAGTTCTCGAGTCAATATAGCCATCTCAAGAGCAGAAACACCCCCAAGATTATTAATTAACACCGCAAAATGTCCATTACCTGCGTGTTCATGCAATTGTTTTACTAAGGTGTCAATAACAACTTTACTGTTCTGGCTGCTTATCAAGGAACCACCTGGTTCACCATGAATACCAAGACCTAACTCGCAACAATCAGATTGAATTGCTTTTTTCTCTTCATGTCCCGGCAAATTGCAGCTTTGCATTGCCACACCCAAACTGCATAAATTATCACATGTTTGCTGAGCCAGATCTCGTACTTCAGATAGTGATTTTCCCGATTCTGCGGCAAAACCAGCAATTTTATGCACCAAGACTGTTCCGGCAATGCCGCGCGGTTGTTTGTTGTCTGGCAAAGCAATATCATCTGCGACGATCACCATTTCAACATTCAGCCCCATGGCTTTCGCCTTTTCTGCTGCCAAACCGAAATTCAGTCGATCCCCAGTATAATTCTTAACGATTAATAAACAACCATGCTCACCAGTGACTGCAACAATGGCATTTAACACCGCATCAACACTGGGTGAAGCAAATAAATCACCACATACAGCTGCGGTCAGCATTCCTTTACCCACAAAACCAGCATGTGCCGGTTCGTGACCAGAACCTCCCCCAGAAATGATCGCAACCCGGCTTTTATCCCAGTCCCGACGAACGACTACACGTATCGCTGGGTCAGTATCCAGCTTGACTAGATTACCCTGCGGAGCAGAAATAATTAAGCCTTCGATAGCATCATTGACTAATTGTTTACGATCATCAAAAAAGAATTTAGACATAGTGTTTTATAAACTCCACAAATTGGATTCAGATGTACACTTCACAACCACTTGCAATAAAATTTACTTTTAACCACAGTGTTGATTCTGTCTGAACTAAGCTGTTAATTAGCTCAGGCAAAACTTATGTAGTTCAGCTTTTGTTCACGATCATTAATTACTACAACTTTTTTCCTAAACAAACATTAAATATGCCAAATTCATGACATCAATTGGTATTATATCAACCTAATTGACATTGTTCTTATTTATTCTTCAAATTTCTTATCTTAAAAGCAGGTTTTTGACTTTAGTCATCTTAATAGATTAAGTAAAAAAATTAATTTTTTAATACCATTCTAAAATCTACATTATATTTTTGAATTTACAAAGAAAAATAACCCCACAAAGCTTGT
Organism: uncultured Neisseriaceae bacterium; assembly: GCA_946481965.1. GTDB lineage: Bacteria > Pseudomonadota > Gammaproteobacteria > Burkholderiales > Neisseriaceae > Snodgrassella. The sequence continues at coordinate 21,572 of CAMLPN010000005.1, forward strand.
GTTAAAAAACGACACCTGATTCAATTGCAATCAAAACTTGATTACGCATATAACAGATATATAGATGTCTGTTAAACTTTGACTTTATAAATTTCGTTGGGAATTCTGTAACAGATAATTCGAATGGAAAAATCATCCCTCGGTTTTATATCGTTATTATTTAAGTAACCATTCATAGTAAGCATACTTCCAGACTGCTTCGTATTTATCCCAATTTCAGATTAAAATTTAATATTGCATATTTGTCAAAAATCTCTATTGTATCAATTCTGTCATATAGGGCTATCTCGGCACTAATAAGAATTATCATTGCAAAACTTGTTGTTAAGTTCTTCTCACCGTTAATATAAAGATTATTATGATAATTAGCTAGTTTGTTTAAATATAAACTCTTTTGGATGAATAAGCATGCTATTGTGATTTACAATTTTTTTGTCAATATCTTTAAAGCTGGCTATAATTTTTGCATTTGCTAATGCATTTGTTAACAGTCATCTGCTGTTTTAACAATTTAGCTATCCACACTCTTTTTCAATCTATGATATATATGATTTTAAATCATAATCTGAAAGCAAACATTAATGAAAACTGACAAAGTAGATTATACTGGCAATCATCCAGAAAACAATAACAACTGGGAACGCAGTATGCTGGAAAAACTGTTACTGGAAGTATACCGCGAACAACGACGCAATCGTATTTGGCGCTGGGTATGGCGTTTATTATGGATTGTTGTCTTTTTGATGTTTATCAATGCTTTAACCAGTACTAAAAGTGAAATGACAGTTAAAGGTAGTCACAGTGCTGTTATTGATTTAACCGGCGTGATAGACAATGAAACCAATCAAGCGGATCTGTTGCGTGAAGGTTTAAAAGAGGCTTACAAAGATAAAAATGTCAAAGGTATTATTATTCGTGCCAATAGCCCTGGCGGATCACCCGCTATTTCCAGTATTGCTTATCAGGAAATTCGTTATCTGAAAACCAAAAATCCAAAAATCCCTGTATATGTTGTTGTTGAGGATATGTGCGCCTCTGGCTGTTATTACATTGCCAGTGCAGCTGATAAAATCTATGCTGATCAATCCAGTTTAGTTGGCAGTATCGGTGTTGTTGGTAGTAGTTTTGATTTTACTGGCCTGATTGATAAACTGGGTATCAAACGACGAGTAAAAATTGCGGGTAACAATAAAGGCATGGGTGATCCATTCGTTCCTGAAACACCAGAACAACAACAAATCTGGCAACAAATGCTAACCAGTATCCATAATCAATTTATTAATGCCGTAAAACAAGGTCGTGGAGCACGCTTAAAATATTCACAAAATCCAGATGTTTTTAGTGGACGTGTATATACGGGAGAAGAAGCCAAAACAGTTGGATTAATTGATGATTTTGGAAACATTTATACCATTTCACGCGATATTATTGGCGCACCCCAAATAGTTAATTACACTCCTGATACTAAATGGAGCAAACTTATCGGACGGAAATTTAGTAGCGAGATACAACAAAATCTAGAAAATATGACCAATAAACCATGGTAAAAAGCTGTCCTCACGGACAGTTTTTTTACCAAAATAACTGGTTCTTTATTAATCAGATTACTTTCTAAATCTTAAATCAAAGATATCATAGTTATTATTTAGACCTTTTGGTGCATGACTACTAAACAACATGCACAAGTAAATTTAAATTTTAAATTTAATAACTAGCAAATCGACTCTAAAAATAATTTAAATTTTCCTGCCAGATTGACAGATATAACCAATAAGTTCCAGACAACAGTTCAAACTCTAACCGTTGAATACTAAACAGTATCGACAAATGTATCAGCAACTGAGATTTATTTATTAAATAACTTAAGACATGTTTAGTTTCATTTAAGCTAATCAAGATAAAAAATTGAGAAAAAAGATAAATAAAATTACCAGCAAAATTTTCTTTGGAAATATAAGTCAAACAGCAAATAAACCTCAATAAAATCTCATTGTTATCAGCAATATCAGCAAACATTTGTAGCAGTGTTGTATCAGCCTGCGTTATCATACTCAGGTTAAGAAATTTTCAATCAGATTACTTTGCTCAATCCTTGTTTTAACGAGTATTCAACAAAGTGATTTAATTAATTGAAAGTTGATATATGAATAACAGTGATATACCGCTGCCTAAAGATATTGAACGTCCGGCAGAGACTGTTCTGGTAAATATCACGCCGCAGGAAACCAGAGTAGCAGTAATTGAAGAAAATACTTTATGCGAAATTCATGTTGAACGAAACAGTGGTCACGGGCTGGTAGGAAATATCTATCTGGGCATAGTTCGGCGTGTATTACCCGGCATGCAAAGTGCTTTTATTGATATCGGACTGGAACGGGCAGCTTTTTTACATATCGTGGATGTTCTTGAGCAGAGAAAAGATCCGAATTTAGCATTACGTATCGAACACATGTTGTTTGAAGGTCAATCTATCCTGGTACAGGTAATTAAAGATCCGATAAATACCAAAGGGGCAAGACTATCCACACAAATATCTTTGGCAGGACGATTCTTAGTTTACCTACCTCAGGATGAGCACATAGGTATCTCGCAGCGCATTGAAAATGAAGAAGAACGCAATCAACTGCGCGAAAGACTGGAAAATCTACTTCCTAAAGATAGTAATCAGGGATATATCATTCGCACCAGTGCAGAAAGTGCTACAGACAGTGAATTAATGGCTGATATTAACTATCTAACCAAACGCTGGCAAAATATACTGCATCTGTCACGCATCAGCCCTCCTGAAACATTGTTGTATCAGGATTTACCGCTAAGTTTACGTGTATTGCGGGATATGTATAGCGATAACATCAATCACATTATTGTTGATTCAACCATTAATTATGAACGGATGCTGGATTTTGCCAGTCAGTATGCACAGGAGGCAGCAAGTAAACTGGCATTATACAAAGAGGATTGTCCTTTATTCGAAAAACATGATATTGAAGCAAAAATTAATCAAGCTTTACAGCCAAGAGTAAATCTAAATTTTGGTGGTTATATCATCATCGAATCTACTGAAGCCATGACCACCATAGATGTGAATACTGGGGGTTTTGTTGGTGCCAGAAATTTTGAGGATACAATCTTTAAAACCAATCTTGAAGCCTGTCATGTGATTGCACGTGAATTGCGATTACGTAATTTGGGTGGCATTATCATTATTGATTTTATTGATATGTTGAATGAAGCCCACCAGCAAAAAATACTGGAAGAATTTGCTCAGGCATTAGCCTACGACCGAACACGAGTCACGCTAAATGGTTTCACCAGTTTAGGCCTGATTGAATTAACCCGTAAACGCACCAGAGAAAATCTAACTCAAATTTTATGTGAACCATGTCCGGTATGCCAGGGTCGCGGTAGGTTAAAAACCGCACAAACCGTCTGCTATGAAATTCAACGTGAAATCATTCGTGAAGCACGCCGCCTTGATGCACTGGAATTCCGTATACTGGCTGCACCAAGTGTCATTGATTTATTTTTGGATGAAGAAGCACTATCTTTATCGATGTTAAGTAAGTTTATTGGCAAACCAATATTATTGGCAGTTGAGACCACATATAACCAAGAGCAGTATGATATAGTGTTGCACACTATAAATTAAAATTCCACCCAGAACACATGAATCCACTTAATACAGTGCAGGCTGATAGTCTGTGGCAAACTATTCGTAGAGAAATTGAAACAGCGGTCAATAGTGAGGCAATTCTAGCCAGTTTTCTGCATTTAACCGTTTTACGCCACAAAAGCTTTGCGCATATGTTGGCTTTTCATTTGTCTTCGAAAATGTCTAGTGCGGTTATGGATGCACGTGCATTATATGAAATTTATCTGGAAGCATTACACCAAGATCCAAGTATTATTAGCGCCGCACTGGCCGATATTGTTGCTTACTATCAACGCGACCCTGCTTGCGAATCCTATTCACTGCCATTACTGTACTACAAAGGTTTTCATGCTATCCAAACTCACCGAATCAATCATTGGCTATGGCAGCAACAACGCCATACTTTAGCCTATTTTTTACAAAACCGTGCCTCTGAAGTATTTGGTGTCGATATCCATCCAGCAGCAGTATTAGGCTATGGCATTATGATTGATCATGGTACTGGCGTAGTGATCGGGGAAACCGCAGTATTGGGCAATAATATTTCTTTATTACACGGTGTGACCTTAGGTGGCTCCGGCAAACAAAGTGGTGACCGACATCCTAAAATCAGTGATGGCGTTATGATTGGGGCTAATGCCTCAGTACTGGGTAATATCCATATACAAACTTGCGCCAAAATAGGTGCTGGTAGTGTAGTAGTAGAAGATGTACCAGAATATGCAACAGTTGTTGGGGTACCGGCAAAAGTCATTAGCACGGCAGTAAAGTGTAAAACACCTGCGCAGGAAATGGATCAACGAATTTAAATTAATTACTGCACAGGTAAAACATTTCAACCCAATCATATCTGCAGATAATTAAAATTCGAAGAAATCTAAATATTTACATCAGCAATAATTCAATTAGACCACAAAATTGAAAAGTCTAACCAAATAAATTTTCTTTATTTACCAAATTTGAACATGAGTAGGTTCAATTAATTTATCTATAATCATTCTATATCGTTAAACTATTTCATGTATACAATACCTTAGAAAATCTAATAGGATATTACAAAATTTATTGAAATAAAATTTTAAAGCGATAATATTTATAATAAGCTTTTTAGTTTTTGCCATTCATATTTAAACCTAAACTTAAGATAAAAAGCAAAAATGCGCATTCTGATTTTATTAATAGGGCGATTTTCGTTTTTTTTGATGACATTAATTGCACTTATTAACTCATCTCTATCAAAACATGTCCAAACTGGAGGAATAGGTCCGGTCAAATTGTAGTGACAAGTAGGTGCCACATAATAAAATAAAACATGTTCAACATAAGATATTGGAAATAATTTGGCTACAGAGGCAATATGGTTATAATCTACTTCGTTATCAACGAATAGATCTGAAAGAGCATAATAAAGATCTTCTTCATTTAAAGCATATTCCACTCAGTAAACTCCATTTATTCATTTTATTAGTATTTAAGCAAAAATAATTTAAATTGTCATTTTAATATTTAGCAAAATACAAATTAATTGATAAACAATATTGTGATATATTTTAGAAATTGGAAAACCATTAGATAAAGAAATTTAATTATTTAAATTATATATTTTTAAATATTAAGTGATAGATAATTAAAACAATCTTAAAAAGAAAAAATTGTGCCAGATAATAAAATGAGAAGATATATAAGTTGAACGACAGATATTAAAAAACGCAAACCTTATAAAAAATTTGCGAAAGTGTGGTGGCGAATCAGGGATTCGAACCCCGGACACAAGGATTATGATTCCTCTGCTCTAACCGACTGAGCTAATTCGCCATGTCTCGTCCTTAAGAGAGAGGGAATTATACAATATTTTTCTATTTCTGCAAGCATATTTTGCAAAGAATATTTATTTATCTGTTTTAAAATAAATTTTTGTTTTTAAATTATTGAGAAATTTAGCTGTGCATGAACGAATCGCTGAATTCATTCTTCGTTAAGTATCCGTCATGGGTAAACAAACTCTTTGTGGTACAATTGCGCCATTTTGTAAATTAGCCAAATTCTAAGGAATATCATGAGTTTGAAATGTGGTATTGTCGGTTTACCCAATGTTGGTAAATCCACATTGTTTAACGCCCTCACCCGATCTGGTATTGAAGCTGCTAACTATCCGTTTTGCACAATTGAGCCCAATGTAGGTATCGTAGAAGTACCAGATGCACGCATGGATGCATTATCGAAAATTGTTAATCCCAAAAGAACACAACCAGCTATTGTAGAATTTGTTGATATTGCTGGCCTAGTGGCTGGCGCCAGTAAAGGCGAAGGCTTAGGCAACCAGTTTTTAGCCAATATTCGTGAAACCGATGCCATTGTTAATGTAGTGCGTTGCTTCGACGATGAAAACATAGTCCATGTATCCGGTAAGGTGGATCCAATTGCCGATATTGAAGTGATTGGCACTGAGCTGGCCTTAGCTGACCTGGCTAGTGTGGAAAAAGCTATAATCCGTGAAACTAAACGGGCAAAATCTGGTGATAAAGAAGCTCAAAAATTAGTTTCAATACTGGAGCGCTTGCAACAGCATTTACTAGAAGGTAAACCAGTACGTTCGGCAACACTGGATCAGGACGAATTAAATCTGATCAAACCATTATGCCTGCTGACTGTTAAGCCAGCTATGTATGTGGCCAATGTGGCTGAAAATGGCTTTGAAGATAATCCACATTTGCAACGCTTGCAAGAATTGGCAGAACGTGAAAATGCACCGGTTGTAGCTTTATGTGCAGCAATGGAAAGTGAAATTGCTGATCTGGATGATGCTGATAAAGTGGAATTTTTACAAGAAATGGGATTAGCAGAACCAGGCTTGAATCGATTAATTCGCGCGGGTTATGATCTGCTTGGTTTACAAACTTATTTCACTGCTGGCGTACAGGAAGTCAGAGCATGGACTATCCATAAAGGAGATACTGCTCCTCAGGCCGCTGGAGTTATTCATACCGACTTTGAACGAGGATTTATTCGCGCTCAAGTGATTTCTTATGAAGATTTTATCTCCTTTGGCGGCGAGGCCAAAGCCAAAGAGGCGGGTAAAATGCGCGCAGAAGGTAAAGAATATATTGTTAAAGACGGTGATGTTATTCACTTCTTATTTAATGTTTAAATAACAATTTATTTCTCAAGCAACAGTAAAATCATTACTGTTGCTTTTTCTATTTTATATTATTCAAAATAAAATCAGTCACAATCATCTGTACGTGAGTTAATATTCAGATAGTATACAATTATTTAGTCTAAATTAATGATTTTGGCCAAACTAATGACCATAACAAAATCAACGTTTGATCAACTATGCAAACATTAGAATGAGTAATATGCTGGTTGGAACGCAGCATAAGCAAACAATTCGTGTAAAATGGTGCATAATTACCGTTTTAGGTCGCGAAAATATCCACTAATTTCAGTTGTGTTATCGCTATTCAGATTAGAGGTTTTAATTTTTGCAATTACTTTATTTAGGATAGTTTCCTAATTATTATTAATTTAATCAGAGAACACAAAGTTTAATCATGATCAGTATTATCCACGATTTACAGCAGCGTGGTTTAATTGCCCAAACAACCGATGCTAACGCCCTTGATAACTTATTAAAAGAACAGAAAATCACTCTTTACTGCGGTTTTGATCCGACTGCGGACAGCCTGCATATTGGTCATCTTCTGCCGATTCTGGTATTGCGACGATTTCAACTCAAGGGTCATACGCCAATAGCCCTAGTTGGCGGAGCAACCGGTATGATTGGTGATCCAAGTTTTAAAGCACAGGAGCGTTCCCTGAATACACTGGAAACCGTACAAGAATGGGTAAACAAAATACGTTCTCAACTTGAGCCGTTTTTGAGTTTTAACGGTGACAATGCTGCAATTATGGCCAATAACTATGATTGGTTTGGCAGGATGAATTGTTTGGATTTTTTACGCGACATTGGCAAACATTTTTCTGTCAACAGCATGCTGAATAAAGAATCCGTAAAACAGCGTCTGAGCCGTGATGATGTCGGTATTTCCTTTACTGAATTTGCTTATGCCCTATTACAAGGTTATGACTTTGCCCAATTACATCAACGTCATGGTGCTGTTCTACAAATCGGAGGGTCTGACCAATGGGGCAATATTACCGGAGGCATTGATCTAACCAGACGACTACATCAGGCAACTGTATATGGTTTGACCTTACCATTGGTAACCAAAGCTGATGGGACGAAATTTGGTAAAACTGAAGGTGGCGCAGTCTGGTTGAGTGCACAAAAAACCTCTCCTTATCAGTTTTACCAGTTTTGGTTAAAAGTTGCTGATGCTGATGTTTATAAATTCCTTAAATACTTTACGTTCCTGAGTGTCACAGAAATTGATGCCATTGAAGCCCGCGATCAAGCCAGTGGCAGCAAGCCAGAAGCACAACGGATTCTGGCTGAAGAAATGACTCGTTTAATACATGGAGAAGAAGCTTTGGCTGCTGCTCAACGCATATCTGCCAGCCTCTTTTCTGAAGATCAGAGTGCATTAACTGAAAGTGACTTCCAACAATTATCACTTGATGGTTTACCTACTTTCCCGATTACGGAATCTGCCAATATTGTTCAGGCTTTAACAACTGCTGAACTGGCTAAATCGAATAATGAAGCACGCGGATTTATTAGTCAGGGCGCAGTTATCGTAAATGGCAAAAAAGTCGATAGTGCTGATTATCAATTTACCAATAACGATAAACGTTTTGATCGATACACCATATTGCGACGAGGTAAACGCAACCATGCCTTATTGGTATGGTCATAAATATATTCAGTTTTTGCATTTAGAATAAGGAAGTCAACATGAGTAATTACAGTACTATTCTGCAACAACTACCCATGGGAGAAAAAGTGGGTATTGCCTTTTCAGGCGGTTTAGACACATCAACTGCACTACTTTGGATGAAACTAAAAGGTGCATTGCCGTATGCTTACACTGCCAACTTAGGGCAACCAGATGAAGAAAACTATGAAGCTATTCCACAAAAAGCACTGGAATATGGGGCCGAAAAAGCAAGATTGATTGATTGCCGTAGCCAATTAGCTCACGAAGGTATTGCTGCAATTCAGAGCGGTGCTTTTCATATCCATACCGGCGGGATGCCTTATTTCAATACTACCCCCTTAGGTCGAGCTGTTACCGGCACTATGCTGGTTGCAGCCATGAAAGAAGATGATGTCAACATATGGGGGGATGGTTCTACATATAAAGGCAATGATATTGAACGTTTCTATCGCTATGGGCTGTTAACCAATCCCGTTTTACGCATTTACAAACCTTGGCTGGATCAACTATTCATTGACGAATTGGGTGGACGAAATGAAATGTCAGAGTTTTTAATAGCTCATGGCTTTGATTATAAAATGTCGGTGGAAAAAGCCTATTCTACAGATTCTAATATGCTGGGTGCGACCCATGAAGCCAAAGATCTGGAAATGTTGAATAGCAATATAAGAATTGTACAACCAATTATGGGTGTAGCATTTTGGGATGAACAGCTAACCATTAAACCGGAAGAGGTACGCGTTCGCTTTGTAGAAGGCGAGCCAGTAGCTTTAAATGGCATCGAATATAACGATCCTGTTGAGCTCATTCTGGAAGCCAACCGTATTGGTGGACGTCATGGTTTAGGCATGACTGATCAGATCGAAAATCGCATAATTGAAGCCAAATCACGTGGTATTTATGAAGCACCAGCAATGGCTTTATTACATATTGCCTATGAGCGTCTGCTAACCGGTATTCATAATGAAGATACTATTGAACAGTATCGCATTAATGGCTTGCGTCTAGGCAGATTACTGTATCAAGGACGCTGGTTTGACTCGCAGGCATTAATGTTGCGTGAAACTGCGCAGCGTTGGGTTGCCAAAGCCATTAGTGGTGAAGTTACGCTAGAACTTCGTCGTGGCAATGACTACTCCATTCTTAATACTGAGTCGCCTAATCTGACCTACCATCCTGAGCGTCTAAGTATGGAAAAGGTAGACAACGCTGCATTTTCACCAGTGGACCGAATTGGTCAGTTAACCATGCGTAATTTGGATATTATCGATACCCGTAATAAACTGGGTATATATACTCAGAGCGGACTGTTATCAGTAAGTCAGGATGCACTGCTGCCTCAATTAACTGATAAAAAAGATATTCTATAGAATTATATTATTTTAGAACCGGATAATACTAATTTATTATCCGGTTTTTTTATTTACTCACATAATGAATTGCAACAATAAATAATACGATTTAATTACTTATCAAAGAACAAACCCTATCTATAGTATCCCCGGCTGAACCTGAGTCAGCATATGTTAAATGATCATCAGGTCCTAAAATCCATGCCTCTTCAATACTATTTCCTTCTTCTGGATAACGCGAACTGTGCTCCTCACAGTTAATTTCTTTTTTACTAGAGCTTGTTCCGCAAACTCCTACTTGTTGCGGAACAGCTTCAACCAACCCATCGGGCTTTTTATATTGTTATAAGAAAGAATATTTGTTAATTCATCCTTTTTTGGAATGAGAAGAAATATAGAATTTTTCAAAGATAACTAATAGAAAAATAAAATTATTGTTATCTTTATTTTTCTACCCATATTAAATATTGTGATCAGCACAGGTCAAATTTGTACTCAATTTTAACTGAAAGGGTTCTATACTGATCTGACGCACGTTGTGCTAATGCGATAGCTGATTGTTTATCTTGCACATGCCATAACATGGTTCTTACGCCCTGATAAAAGGTATTTTGACAATAAATACCCTGTTTATTAAATCGTAGAGCTGGATTAATAGTATCTTCTAGTTCATAAATCAAAGATAAATTTTCTTTTCTATCCACATCGGCTGTTATAGTTAAAGCATAGCAATAATTGAAATCACCTACTAACACATCGGCTTTCTCAATTCTTTGCACAAGTCTTTTGTTATCAGGATCATTTTGATCACTGATTTCAAATTCATTCCATCTATCTTCTTTATCAGAAAGAGGAAAAATACCTGTATGCTTTAATTTATTTGGCCATAACTGATCAAACACCGTTACAAATTCATTAAGAGGTCCTGCGGTTGCCTCTTTTGGAATTTCTAAAAAGTTGGCACTTCCAATTTTAATAGCAAAATCATATTCTCCTGATGCATGATCAAGCAAGATAAACGCAGTCGACTGGGCGATTTGCTTCATCTCTTCAGGAATAGTTTTACCAAACGCAATTTCCAAAGAGATTTTACGATATTCTTCATGATGATAAATCAATAAATCAGCCGGACTCAATGAAAGAGAATGATCATGATGCGTTATAGAGAATGCATCCAGATTTTCAACCCGCGTCCTAAATGCTTCTATTTCAAAAAAATTCAGATCCGGTGCCTGTTTAACGATTCGTATCACCAGCTCAAACTGCTCAATTCGGCCTTCAGCCGTAAAAATTATTTTATGATTTTTTATATCTCCTCGTGTAAGCTCAGCAATAACATTTAATTGATTATCTATTAAAAGATTATTGAGATTTTCCATGATAGAGATTGGCTCTAGCGTATTAAATGTCTGCTCAGATGCTTTTACCTGTGTCCAATGTTTGAATAGCAAGAGATATTTTATCTGGAGCGATTGGTTTATCTTGTACCGATTGAATATCAGAATTTGATTTTTTCTCCAGAATTTACCCCCTTAATAGATTAATAAAACCCTATCAAATAAGTACCTGAGTATAAGTGAAAAATCAGTCATATAATTCATTTATCATAGTTTTTATGGTATAAATCAGATTATAAATAAATTATCATTTATACAGTATCTTAATGATGAATGATAATTTATAACATATAAAAAAACTTATAGTTGAATGAATTCAATCCATAAAAAGAGCAAAATAATGCAGATGAATACGAAATTTTTAATACTATGAAAGTATAAACACATATTTTGACAGGCTTAGCACCGCCTATACTTTGACATAGCAGTATAATAACTTGATATAGTTTCTGGAGTTATTTTATGGCATATAAAATTATTTTTATTATGAAAAGAATTGATTATTATAAAGTGTATATATTAGGATTGCCTAAAGAAACTATGGTATTGTATAAACATAATACAATAAATTATTTTTATAAATAATTAATAATATCAATATATTCTCTAATAAATATGATTGATTCAGTCCTAATAAAATCAGTAGATATTAATATTAATTCAGATAAGCAGATACAAACGGAAAATATAATGAAGATATATGATTGTTTTGAACATAATGGTTATGCTGTTATCAATGATTTAATTACTCCTCAGCAACTAACAGATATAGAACAACAATTAGAACAGATTGATTTAACTACTATCGGCAGTCGTGAATTTCTGACACAACCATGGTGTTCAGATAGTTGCTAACAATTTGAAATTAATGCTCAGCTTACTTCCTTGCTCCCAATAAACCCAATGCTATCCAATGCACATTATTCAAAAAATCAGCTGATAAAAACTGGATGGTACCTTTACATCATGATTTAAGCATAGCAGTCAGACATCAGTTTTCTGATCCTCAATTTACCGGCTGGCCACATAACCAAAATATGTTATTTGTACAACCGCAGACACAATATATGCAGCAACTGGTAGCTGTGAGGCTACTTATAGATGATTACCAGCGCGAGCGTGGTCCGCTTAAAGTAGTTGCCGGTACTCATCAGTATGGAAGAATCAATGAATCAACGCTACCACAGCTTCGAGACCAAAAAGGCGAGCAGGAATGCACTCTGTTTAAAGGAGGAGCTGTTATCATGCGACCACTTATTGTGCATTCTTCGTCAAAAGCTATTCAGACTAATGGCAGACGTGTACTACACTTTTTATATGCGCCCGGAGATTTGGCTGAAATTATTCCTTTTCAATTCTGTATTTGATTCTCTCAGCAGAACTATTCAGGATTCATATATAAAACTAATCTCAAAAACAAATACTATTAATTTTTATAATAAATTTAATCTATTGAAAGCAAAAATACATATTTATTATTCATTAAATCAAATACGTTTAATTACTTCACTTATTTGATAAATAATTTGATTATATCCTCCATCAAGCAGATATCTGGAGTTTATCAATATTAAATATCTGCCAGGGAACAATTGCGCTGCCATAAAGAGGTTTTACAACGTAAATGACCAATATACTGTAATGGATATACTGGTACAACTGAAGGGATATCACCGGCACGCATATGCAATAAATCCCCGGGAGCAACCCATTCAGCCGGCGTTTTGGTTAAAGGCAATCCTGCATAATTATAGGCAGCGACAACCAGTTGCGAACAAAAGTAACGATCTGAAGAAAAAGGTGTTACCTGCACCACAGCCATGGTATTCAGGCACAAATGGCGAAAAGCCCGCGGGATAACAGGCAATTCACACACCTTACGGGTAACTGTATAAGGCATCTGCTTGATAATCCCCATATAATTGTACTTCCCGCCAGCCTCTGCTATGGCAAATTCACGGATTTTTTCAGCCTGTAATTCATTTAATTGCGGATGGCGATAAACGACCAGTAACGGGTTTTCATTAATACTTTCAGTCAACGGCATAATATGTACACCACTTCCCACAGCCTCTGCCACTTCACCATCTCCTAGATATAAAAAAGCATGGCTTACTGAAGTGTTACCAAACAAACGTAAAATACGTGAATTGAGGCTAGAATTAGCAGAAAACAAAATATCGCCACTTTGTAATTCCATCGGATGCACCAATACTACCCCTGTTTTAGGCGCAGTATTTTGTCGCTGAAATTTTAATGCTATATGTTTTTTCTTGCCAGAACCATCTGGAACCCGATGAAACTGGGCGGTACAGGCTACTAATAAATAGCTACATAATACCAAAAACAGCAATTTAGAATATTTCATACTGAAATAAGATTAAATTTTATTAAATATTTATTTTGAAGTTAGATTTGAATTTGTTTAAATAACACAAAATGTTTTTTAATTTAATTAGTTAGTTAATACTGTAACCACATGTTTTAAAACAAGTTTTAATAAGATAGTATTAAAACAAAAGGCATAATATTATCCTTTTAACGAACTTGTATCTTAACACTAAAATAGCTTTTTTACTATTTAAAATGTATAAACCAATCTGACTATTTGTTGTTTAAATAAAGTATTAATTCAAATTAACTTTCTTATTAACAAATAATATTATCCTAGAAATTAACCATTCTAATTTACCTATAATATGTTTCTGTTTTTAGGGTAAAAACAAAAACCTTCCTCATAGCAGGGCTTTAATTAATATAAATTAGAAAATTTATCTAACTCCTTTAGAAACCTGAGTATGAATATCAACATCTACACGGCGATCAGGTGCTGTACATTCGATCAAAGCAGTACGTTTCTTGGCAGCTGACACTTTTTTTCCCAGTTTAGCAACTACACGCTGACAGATTTTGGTCATTCTGGCTTCTGATTTACCCATGCCAACTACATAGATATTACTTGCTGAAACACCTTTAGATACCAGATAGTTAGCAACATTTTGAGCACGACGTTCAGACAAAGTTTGGTTATAAGCATCAGAACCTTTAAAATCTGCGTGAACAACCACACGAATTTGTAATCTGTTATCTGCCGAATGCATAGCCAAAACATTCAGGGTATCAACTGCTTCATTACGCAAAGTGAATTTATCAAAACTAAACACGAATTCGGCAGTAAGGGAAACAGTTTCTCGTCGAATTTGTGGTTGAACAGATGCTTGTTCAGTGTAAGGATGTGCACAGTTATTACTTAAAGTTGGATTTGCATCTTCATTGAAACCATTTTTCCAGCATTCAGGCGTATCGTCAACAGAGTCAGAACCAGCAACGACAATCTCACCTGTATCAGTGAGAGGATTAGAATTTGTTGTATAGCCATTATATTTATCACTTGGCTCACTGGTCCAATCGGCTCCCGGTACGACACCATTGGTAAAAGCGGTAGTTTAAGCAGCCGAAGCAACGATCAATGCGCTCAATTTTAGCTGTTTGGTCATGTAATTCCCTCATCAAAAATTTATTATGTATTGATTTGGTGAAGACTCTTTCTTACCTCATTTAACTAACAATAATGACTAATGATCATTCATAAACGACGGTTTTAAAAAATGAAAGTAGGAATAAAAATAGAATGGCTTTTTCTTATTTCCCATTCTGATAGTACACTGCTTAGCATTTATATAATAAATGCTAAGCATAAAATTTGTCTATTTACCTATAATTATAATATGCCAATGACGCTTTATTTAAATATTACTAAGATTAGTTTCATGAAAATGGATTAGTGGAATACTTTAAATTAGTTGATATAGTTTTGATTAACTAAATCTGTACTTGCTTGAAGAATAAACTCATGGATAATTTTTTCGAAATTAATCATGTAAAAAAGTTAATAATCAATTAAATAACCCAAATAGGCCAATCTTAAAACTATATCTTGGATAAAGAAAATAATTACTCACTTTGATAATGAAAGATAGCTGTATTTATCTGAAATCTGGCAAATTTAATAAATTAGAAAATAGCTTATTAGATGTAAACAATATACATACTGATGAAAAGCGTCACTACAACTTTACATCTTAGTTAATTCAGTTAGTGCGACACTATTTATCCTAAATTAATATCTTAGGTAACAACATCACATCAGCGACGAAATTTCCAAACCTATTATTAAATGGATATTGATTTTTAATAGCATATAAATCTATTAATAAAATAAAAAAACCCTGTCTTAAACAGGGTTTTTTTAATATGCTTAATAAAGAACTATCTTACAGATCTATTAACCAGTGTACGGATTTCCAGATCTACACGACGGTCAGGAGCAATACATGCAATTAAAGCAGTACGTCTTCTAGCTGCAGAAACTTTTTTACCTAAACGTGCTACTTCAGCTTGACAGGATGCAGTCATCTGAGCCTGTGATTCACCCATACCAACTGCAGAGATTTTACTTGCTGGAACACCATTAGATACTAGGTGGTTAGCAACAGTCTGAGCGCGACGTTCAGATAGAGTTTTATTATAACTATCAGAACCCATAAAGTCAGTATGACCAATAACACGAACGGATTGAACATTGCTATTAGACAAACGTTCTGCCAATCGATTCAAAGTATCAATAGCTTCGTTACGCAGAGTGAATTTATCGAAACCAAACAGGAACTCAGCAGATAGGGGAACCACTTCTCTTTGAATTTGCGGTTGAACAGGTGCTTGTACAACATTAGGATGTGCACAGTTATTACCTAAAGTTGGATTTGCATCTTCGTTGAAACCATTTTTCCAGCATTCAGGTGTACCGTCAGTAGAGTCAGCACCAGTAACGACAATCTCACCTGTACCAGTGTTAGGATTAGAACTTGTTGTATAGCCATTATATTTACCACTTGGCTCACCGGTCCAATCGGCTCCCGGCACGACACCATTGGCAAAAGCGGCAGTTGAAGCAGCCATAGCAACGATCAATGCGCTCAATTTTAGCTGTTTGGTCATGTTATTCCCTCATCAAAAAATTTGTTATGTGCTGATTCAGCCTGAAATTCGTCTGATCAAAACACAAATACCATTTACAGGCCGCTCAAACCGGGCGGGTAGCTTGGTAAATCAGGTCTATACTATAAGAAATCACAGTATAAACTGTCAATATCAAAACCACCAAGGCGAAGCTGCTAGACGACCCGCTTCCTAATAATGAATCATGCCTAAAAAATAACCCTGTGTCACTTATTTACAACTGAAACCATCGCTTTACTTTGATTTAGTTGTATGAAAACAACAAGAAAAGCTTTATTATGTTGATTAGTTAAAAGCCATTGTACGATGAAATTATTTAGATTTTCATCTAGCAGATAGATATTGTGTCAAGATAAGAAATTTAAGTTATGATGCAGAAATTGAAAAATTTTTGTTGTATTTGAGCTACACTTTTTTAACTTCTTCCGTATGTGAAAGAGACTGAATATAAATGAAATTACAACAGTTAAGATATGCGGTAGAGGTATATCGACAAAATTTAAATATTTCGGATGCAGCCGAAGCTTTGTTCACATCTCAGCCTGGCATCTCTAAGCAAATCCGCATGCTGGAAGATGAATTAGGAGTGCCATTATTTGTCCGTCATGGCAAACGTATTATATCGGTTACAACTCCTGGCAAAATCGTCTTAGAAACAGCAGATCGTATTTTGCGGGAGGTGCAGAATATTAAGCGTATCGGCACTGAATTTGCCGATCAGGATATGGGTTCGCTCACTATTGCAACTACACATACTCAGGCTCGATATGTTTTACCTAAAGTAATTCAGACATTTGCTACGCGTTATCCACTGGTGCAAATCAATATCGTGCCAGCAAGCTCTACAGCAATTAATCATATGGTTTTGAATGGAGAAGCAGATTTTGCCATTGGTGCAGAGATGGTGTCTGATCACCCAGAATTACATAAATTAAGCTGCTTTGCATGGAATCGCAGTGTCATAGTTCCCGATGGACACCCCCTATTATCTTTAACCCGCCCCTTATCTTTGCAGGATATTTCAGCCTTTCCATTGATCACTTATGATTATGCTTTTGATGATCATTCGCATATCGCACGTGCATTTGCACAGGCCAACTGTGATTATCCGAAGGTCATACTGACATCCCCTGACTCAGAGGTTATTAAAACTTATGTACTCAATGGTTTAGGAATTGGGCTGGCAGCCTCACTGGCCTTTGACCAACAGAGAGATCAGGGTCTGCAGCAGATAAATGCTGAACACTTATTTGAACCATCATTTTCTCAAGTCATTCTTAGAAAAGACGCTTATTTATGTGGTTTTGCCTATGAATTTCTAGCAATGTTTGCCCCTATGCTGACGCGTAGCAGAATTGAATCTGTATTATATGGATCTTTTGATGAGGATTTTTCTATCTGAATACAGTATATGAAAATCCAAAACCATTTTATTTTTGTCAATTAAAAATGGCTTTGGATATCTAGTGTGTAGGCTTTAAGGCATAAACATGCCACCATTCACATGCAAAGTTTGTCCGGTGATATATTTAGCTTCGTTACTGGCCAAAAACAACACCGCCGCAGCTATATCTTCCGGAGTACCAAAGTGATTCAAGGCAGTTTGTGCCGAAAAATAATCACGCTGTTCCTGTGGTAAGGCAAGGGTCATATCGGTTTCAATAAAGCCAGGCGCAACACAATTGACTGTTATACCTCGGCTACCGACTTCGCGCGCAAGAGATTTTGTAAAACCGATCAAACCTGCTTTAGCAGCAGCATAGTTAGTTTGGCCTGCATTACCGATACAGCCAACTACTGATGTAATATTGATGATACGACCAGAACGCGCTTTCATCATGCTGCGCGTCACCGCTTTACAGGCACGAAAAGCAGATTTCAGATTAATTTCCATAATCTCATCCCATTCTGACTCTTTCATGCGCATCAGTAAATTATCACGGGTAATGCCGGCATTGTTTATCAGAATAGCAATATTGCCAATTTCACTTTCAATCTCGCTAACCAGATTCTCGATACTGCTTTCTTCAGCAATCCGTAGTTCGCGCCCTTCACCATCAAATTCAGCTAAAGCCTCATTGATAGCATTCACGCCATTGGCAGATGTGGCAGTACCAATAACTTTAGCCCCTTTCTCAGCCAATACTCTGGCAATAGCAGCCCCAATACCACGTGTTGCACCTGTTACCAGCGCTACTTTACCGCTTAAATTTTGATTCATTATTTTTTCCTCTAATTAACTGGATGGCTAGTAATGAAATTTTCCACACTTTCCAAACTGGTTAGTGCAGCACAAACCGTGCTTTTATCAATTCTTTTTGCCAGACCAGCCAGTACTTTGCCCGGTCCACACTCACCATAGTCTGTTATGCCTTCTTTAACCAATTTTTCAACAGTTTCGGTCCAACGTACTGGAGAATAAAGCTGTTGTACTAATGCATTTTTAATACCATCCACATCATCATGTACAGACACATCTACGTTATGCAATACGGTAATTTGAGGTGCATTCACCTTCACATTGACTAAGGCTTGATTAAGTTGTTCAGCAGCTGGCTTCATTAAACGACAATGCGACGGCACTGATACTGGTAAAAGTAAAGCTCGTTTAGCGCCGGCTATTTTGGCCAATTCGCAAGCCCGGTTAATGGCGTCTGTACTGCCAGCAATTACTATTTGTCCAGGAGAATTGTAGTTTACTGCCTCAGCTACTGCTCCGGTCAGTTCCTGTTCTGCCTCAGCACAAACTTGTCGCACTATTTGGTCATCTAAACCTAATATAGCAGCCATAGCACCTTGACCCTGAGGCACAGCATTTTGCATTAATTGAGCACGCAATCGTACCAGTTTAACTGCATCGGTAAAGTCCAGACTCTCTGCAGCTACCAAAGCAGTATATTCACCCAAACTATGACCCGCAACAACTGACGGCGCTTGTCCATTCAATTGCTGATATACCCGCCAAACAGCTACTCCTGCTGTTAACATAAGTGGCTGGGTATTAACGGTTTCATTCAATGATGCAGCATCATCACCATTCATTAATGCCCATAAATCCTGATTTAATGCACTAGATGCTTGCTCAAATGTTTGTTTGACGATATCCATATCGTTAAAGCCAGACATCATATTGAGACTTTGTGCCCCCTGCCCGGGGAAAAAGAAAGCTATACTCATGATTTTCCTTGAATTAGAAAATATGCTAAATGATTATTGAATATTAGTTGATTATATTATAACTGATGACTTTTTTTTACTTATGCAAAATACCAAATAAAAACCATAAAATCTTTAATCTGAATATTTTAATGTCCATTGCTACTTGGATTTACTATCACTAATTTAGGCTAAGCCCAACGATTTTTCAAAATGAGCTTTTTAGTTAGCAGAATAATGATTTTCTAACTTAACAATAATATTCGATATTAATATTATGTTGTTCTCATGATAAATAATTATCTTGATTTGTCGGAAAATTAGAACATTTTTCTGCCATGACAACGTTGTTTTACTGTTGGGTTAGCTACCCTCTGATTAAGCCTAACTAGTTAATGAATAAATTATTTTTCAATAAATGGCTCATATTTAAATTCAATATTAATGGTAGCTTTTTCAATATCGACAGTAACAACACAGCCTACCCACGCTGTTAATCCATTAGTTAAGTTATTATCAATACAATATTTTCTTAATTCCACTAAACAATTTAACATATCATAATTGGCTCTAGCGCCTCCAAGAAATTGTTTAATATCATTTGATTCATTTATGTAATCAAATTGGCACTGACAATGATCCCCTTCCTGAGATAACTCTGCTTTCATTATAATTATTTTTGCCCTATCAGGAGCTATATTAAATAATATTTGCCCAATGTCATTATTTAATTGATCATAAGTTTTCGACATTATCATTCACTTAATTTATTTAAATATTATTATTAATCTAAAATTAATGATTTATATTTAAATTTAACATTAATCTTAACGTTTTCAATATCGAGTGTAACAATACAAGCTGTCCAAATAGGATTACCATGAGCTAAATTATTATCGATAAAATACTGTCTTAATTTTACCAAAACTTCTCTTGGATTTGTTGTTGCCCTATCTAAGGTTCATACTCACTTTTTTTCTTATCAATTGTTATATAATTAAATTCTTATTCGCAAACATCACCTTCTGACCATAGATTGGCTATCTTAATAATAGTTTTAGCATCTTCAGGATCAGAAGCTGTCAAAACTTGCCCTAATCGGTTATATAAACCTAGATTATCATTTTGCATTTTTATTTCCATGCAGGGTCATTTTCGAAATCAAAATATTTCGTTTTACTATCAATATATTTAACTTTAAAAACTATTTGGTCTTAGACTCGTTCTTTTATATAAATGCTCTATCCTAACATTGACCGTTTTCCCTTCTTGCAAGGCTTTAGCCCATGTATTTCTTTCTGTTTCCCTACACCACGATTAAGGTTGGCATGCATTAGCAATATGTTAATTTACCAAATCCATTTAGTATTAAAGTTATTAAATGAACACCTTCGTCGCCTGTATTACCTTATTTCCCTACTTTCGATTGTTGGTAAGTATTTCTGTCTAATGCATCAAGCTTAAGAGTCGCCCCAACCTTTTTTATTCAACCTAAGTAGTCAATATGATATGTTCTATTAACAACTACAATATACATTTTATTGGGTTTAGGATTATTAAGTTCTTTATTCCAATTGTCTTTGCTAGCTGATTCAGCTTCATTAGTTACAGTTTCAAGCTTATAGTGGGCTATTGTTTTAACGTCTGACACCATCCATTTAATTCTTAGGTATTTTAATGCTCGTAACGAATGAGAAAAAAATTTAACAAGCAAACCAACCAATAACCCTTCTAAAACATTCTTTAAATGACCTTCAGCAGCGCTATCATTAGGATAAGCTTGTGAATACTCTGTAACTGGATGTTGTAGTTCTTTGTAAGATTGGACTAAATTTACTAGTCGTTCTTGATGAGGGGAAAACCGAAAAATCAGCGACACCGCCAGCAACCATGTTTGACTCAGCTTAGCCATTTTCAGTATAGGATTAATAAATTTGAGCAATTTAAATACTGGAATAAAACCAATATGATAATTTGATTAATATTTAATAATGAAATACTTAAATAACTGTTACAATTAATTAAGCAACAATCACTCTTTCATTAAATCATTAATATATAAAAAACTGCTTATTGGTCATATCTGAATCCACAGCCACATCATCTGCATTTAGGCTATACTCAGACTTGCTAATTATTGCAGACAAACGTAGCGCAATTATTCCACTTGAACATAGCTCAATTTAGTAACTAGCAATTAAACCTTATTACCAAAAATAAATATAATATTGTTATTTAAGGCTATGTAGCAGATTTTAATAAATATCGTTGTAACAATTTTTTATCATATTTATTTAAATAAATTAATATTTAACAGTTACAGCACCCCATGCAAAGCCACCACCAATACCTTCTAGTAATAATGTTTGGCCACGCTGAATACGACCAGATTTAATCCCCTGGTCTAATGCCAAAGGAATGGATGCAGCTGAGGTATTACCTTGTTCAGCTAAGGTCACTATTACTTTATCCATAGGCACTTTAAGATGACGGGCAGTAGATTCTATGATACGTAAATTGGCTTGATGCGGAATGATCCAGTCTATATCAGTAGAGCCTAATCCTGATTTCTCTATTACTTCCAGAGCAATATTAGCCAAAGCTTTAACAGCAAATTTGTAAACTGCTTGTCCATCCATATACAGATATGGCGAACCCTCAATCTGCCCTGCAGCTATTTTCCCGGGGGTTTGTAGTATATGACTATAAGCACCATCAGCCCGCAATTCAGCATGCAAAATGCCACCTTCTTGATTTGAAGCACCCAGTATCACTGCACCAGCGCCGTCTCCAAATAATACACAGGTACGACGATCATTCCAGTCCAGCAAACGGCTGAATGTTTCGGCACCTATGATTAGAGCTTTAGTAGCCATGCCGCTTTTGATATAAGCATTAGCTGTGGCCAGAGCATACATAAAACCTGCACATACTGCCTGCACATCAAATGCCGGACAACCAGCGATACCGAGCTTGTTTTGAACGATACAGGCTGTTGCCGGAAAGGTCATATCTGGGGTAGAAGTGGCAACAATAATCAGGTCAATATCTGTTGCTACAATACCGGCATCCGCTAAGGCCGCCTGTGCCGCTTTTACTGCCAAATCACTAGTTTGCTCATTTTCAGCAGCAATATGACGCGCCTTAATACCTGTTCGAGATGTAATCCACTCATCCGATGTGTCAACAATTTTACTTAAATCATCGTTGCTCATACGGCGCATTGGCAAATAACTGCCAGTACCAAGAATATGGGCATTTAGCATGGTTTATTCTTCAGATAAAAACAAAGGGCTATTGTAGACAAAGTCGTTTAATTTGTCTGCCTCTGTAAATTGATGATCATTGTTCGGGCGAAGACAATTGCTCAGCGACACCCGCTTGAATTTTGGTAATTGAGTCTGCTTTAATCGCTTTATAAGCTTCCTGCAAAGCAAAACTGAAACCCGTAGCATCTGTACCACCGTGACTTTTCACTACCACGCCTCGCAAACCCAGAAAAATAGCTCCGTTAAAGCGACGTGGATCAAGACGTCGTTTAAAACTTTTGAATACCGGCAAAGCAATCAATGCGGTTAATTTATTAAACCAACTGCGGGTAAACTCTTCTTTAATGACTGCTCCAAAAAATTTCACTGCACCTTCAATACTTTTAAGCATGGCATTGCCGGTAAAACCGTCGACAACCAATACATCTACTTCAGCGGTAAAAATAGCATTACCTTCGACATTACCCACAAAATTGAGCTTACTGTCACGCAAGAGCTGATGTGCCTCTTTTGCGGCTGCATTGCCTTTGATATCTTCGGTACCAACATTTAATAAACCTACTCGTGGCTGAGTATTCTCTGGCATCAAGGAAGAAACTAACTGACTTCCAGCAACTGCAAACTGCAATAACTGTTCACCACTACAATCAACATTTGCACCCAGATCCAATACCAGTGTCAGGTGATTATTATGAGCAGGCAGAAATTTAGCAATTGCCGGTCGATTAATACCGGGTATGGTTTTTAATACAAATCGTGCCGTTGCCATTAACGCGCCGGTATTACCTGCGGAGACAGCAGCCTGTGCATTACCTTCCTTGATCTGGTTGATGGCAACACGCATAGAAGAATCCCGCTTATTTTTCAAAGCTGATGACGGTTCTTCATCCATATCAACTACTTCACTAGCCGGCTGAATGGTCACCCTACCTAAAGAAGCATTGCTTTTAGCCAGTGCAGCTTTGATAAGTACTTCATCCCCTACCAGAATCAGTGCTGCATCACTTTGTAGCTGTAAGAAATTCAACGCACCCTGAATGGTGACATCCAGTCCGTAGTCGCCGCTCATTACATCAACGGCGATAGTTTTTAAGGTCATAGATCAGTTCTCAGGTAAAGATTGATTTGCAACATTACAATAATGTTCATCAATATCAAGTGCATCCCATGGATAATTGATCCACCAGTCATCCACTTGTATCGCACTGTAAAATGGCATATCAGCTGGCAAAACTCCTTTTTTGGGTTTGCGCTTTTCATGCAATACAGCTACACCAAGCTGATTG
The DNA here is from genome assembly GCA_946481965.1 of uncultured Neisseriaceae bacterium. Classification (GTDB taxonomy): domain Bacteria; phylum Pseudomonadota; class Gammaproteobacteria; order Burkholderiales; family Neisseriaceae; genus Snodgrassella. The sequence continues at coordinate 45,544 of CAMLPN010000005.1, forward strand.
AAGCCTTCCTGCTGTAATTCCCGGATACAGTATTCCAGTGTAGCACGGCTATCATCCACTTCATCAATGATCAGTAATTTTTTGTCTTTAAGTTGTTGATCAAATCCTTCAGTCCACTGAATTTTCTGAGGAAGATCAGTCGGCTTATCATTGACATCATAATAAGATAAAGTGACGGTATACACAGGTATATTCAGATAGCTACGTAATATTCGTGCCGGAATAAATCCGCCGCCACCGATGGCAATCATAGCATCAAATGAATGCTCTGATGCCTGAATTTTTTCTGCCAGTTGTTTAATAGCACGATGTATGTCTTCGTAGTTATACCAGATTTTTTTCATGTAAAGCTCGGATCAGTATAAATTAGGCCATAACTGGCAATAAATTGTGAGTATTGCATAGATATCTATGCAAACAATACCTGTAAATAATTAATACAAAAAAGCCAGTGATTGCAACAGCAATGCCTGGCTTACACACATGTCAAATAATCACTAATGTAATTATTCACCTTTGGCTTTAACTACTTTACGACCACGGTACATACCATTTGGAGAAATGTGGTGACGCAAGTGTACTTCGCCAGTATTAACATCGGTAGAAACCTGCACTGCGGTCAAACCGTCATGTGAGCGATGCATACCGCGTTTAGATGATGATTTTTTGTTTTGTTGAACTGCCATGTTAAAGCTCCTGATAAGTAAGTTAATTCGTTAGTGGCCGCTTTTCAACCCCGCCAGTTTGGCAAAAGGATTATCTGAGGCCTGATTGTTTGATGATGCCAATACGTGATCACAATCGTCGTGTCGCGGTGCAACCGGAATAGCCATGAGAATCTGGTCTTCAATTAATGAAATCAGATTAAACTCTTGCTGCCACAAAGCACCTTCAAGTGTTTCATCTGCGACCATAGCTTCATCCAATGATTGTTCATCCCTAAACAGAACAATATGAGACTGATCATCTAAAACCCAAGAAACTGCCTGTAAACAGCGTTGGCATACCAAATGCAATTCGCCTTTTACATGCACATTGATAAAAGGACGTTGCCAGCGATCAATACCACCGCGAGCCTGAAACTGTATTATGCCGTCACGTTGCGCCAGAAGTTCATGTGACCAAACCCGCTTGTCCAGTTCCTGCAAATGTACTTCACCACCGCATTGCTGCTGTTCGCGCGTAAACGTGAGCGTATCTATCAAAATAGGGTCTAACATAAACGGCCGATGATATAATTTAAGCTTTCTAATGTCAATGAGTTTGCTATTAATGAAGATAAAGAAAAGGTTAATTCTGGCTTCCAGCTCACGTTTTCGCCAACAGCAGCTACTACAATTACAATTACCATTTGAAGCGGTGAATCCAGATTATGACGAATCTCCATTATTCAATGAAAATGCTGCGCAAACAGCTTTGCGACTGGCAGCAGGAAAAGCAAATTCTGTAGCCAACCAATTTCCGGACGCACTAATTATTGGCTGTGATCAGGTGGCATGGTGTGGACATCGTCAGCTTGGAAAGCCGCAAAACGTAGCAAAAGCACAACAAATGCTGGCCAGCATCAGCGGAAAGGAAGTCATTTTTTACAGTGCACTGGTATTAATGAATCCGGCAGAAAAACGATTACATCAACACATTGATGAAACCCGAGTGATGATGCGTGATTTAACTCCGGCTCAAATTGAGCATTATCTAACACTGGAACCAGATGCTATCTACTGTGCTGGCGCAGCAAAAAGTGAAGGTTTAGGTGCGTTGCTAATTAAACGCATTCACAGTTCTGACCCGAATGCTTTAATAGGCCTGCCGGTTTTTCATTTGATCGATTTTTTGCTGGCTGAAGGAATCCATATTTTATGACTACCCCTACTTTATATCTGATCCCAACGCCGCTGGGCACAGCTGATACTCCCTGTTTATTACCTCATGAACAGGCACAAATTCAGACACTAACAGATTTTGTTGTTGAAGCTGAAAAAACAGCGCGCGCTCATCTGAAGGCATTCGGTATTAAGACACCGATTCGCGAACTTAATTTGTGCACTTTAAATGAACACACTTCTGAAAAAGACATAACAGCTTTGTTGCAACCTTTACAAGCAGGCAGAAGCATGGGGCTGTTAAGTGAAGCGGGCTGTCCAGCGGTTGCCGATCCAGGCGCTCAATTGGTTGCTAAGGCACATCAGGCTGGATTTGCGGTTGTACCGCTTATTGGTCCTTCCAGCATTATGCTGGCTTTAATGGCATCGGGTGCAAATGGGCAGTGTTTTGCTTTTAAAGGCTATTTACCCACCGAAAAAAACGCACGCATTAATCGCTTAAAAGAACTGGAAATACGCTCGCGTCAGGAGAATGAAACGCAACTATTTATTGAAACACCTTATCGCAATGATGCTCTACTGGCCGATACCATCTCGACTTTACACCAACAAACTCGTTTATGTGTCGCCACTGATTTGACTCTACCCTCACAAAAAATTATCAGTCAGCCGATAGCTGCATGGCGGCAAATGAAAATTTTGCCTTCATTAAAAAAACGACCCTCTTTATTTGTGATCTACACTGGTTAATCACTAATCGGACAAAATTTTTAAACATCATTGGAGCAAATAGTCTTGTCAGCGTGAATTTGACTGCCTATAATGCTGATCTTCATTCGGAGTGTAGCGCAGCCCGGTAGCGCACCTCGTTCGGGACGAGGGGGTCGAAGGTTCGAATCCTTTCACTCCGACCAGATTTGAAAGCCACCTTACTGTAAATTGTAGGTGGTTTTTTTAATGATTTATGCCTGTTTGTCAATATTTCCATTTATCACTAATAACCTGATTTATTTAAATTTTTTTATATTTAAGCCCATAATCCATCAAAAATATTGCAGATTTATTGTTTTTGAAAAATTTCATAGTTTATCTATATAGTTTTACAAAATAATTTGATTTATAAACAGATAAATTTTTTTTGTAAAATAATTGTTGACACTATGCATTCTGCAATACATACTCAAGTGAAAAAAAAGCGTATCTATAAACGCATATAAACAAAAAATACCGGCAGTTTATTTTTAATTTAAATATCAATTACTTTGAGGTAAATCATGATACCTATTGATACTAATAAGGCGACTTCTCCAACCAAGAAAATACGTTGGTACAAAGTACTTTACATACAAGTCATTATTGCCATTATTATTGGTATTCTGCTGGGTCATTATTTTCCGACAACTGGTGAAAGCATGAAACCTCTGGGTGATGCTTTTATCAAGCTGGTAAAAATGATTATTTCCCCGGTCATTTTTCTGACTGTCGTTTTGGGTATTGCTGAAATGACAAACATGAAAACCATGGGTCGTGTGGTAGGTAAATCAATGGCTTACTTCATCACATTCTCAACACTGGCCTTGGCCATAGGGATGTTAGTAGCAAATATTGCCCAGCCGGGAAGTGGTCTGAATATTGATGCAAGTACCTTAGACAGTAGTAAAGTTGCCGAATATGTGGAGAAATCGCATGATTCCAGTCTGACTGGTTTTTTAATGAATATTATTCCCAACACCATATTAAGTCCGCTGAATAATGGCAATATTTTACAAACATTATTTGTAGCCATCTTATTGGGAATATCACTGGCATTAACCGCGGAAAAATCACGTCCATTAATTGATTTTTTTGAGACATTGTCTGCACCAGTTTTTAAATTGGTATCGATTTTGATGCAGGCAGCACCAGTGGGCGCATTCGGCGCCATGGCCTTTACTATCGGCAAATATGGTATTGGTTCTATTGGTAATTTGTTATATCTGATTTTAACTTTCTATGTCTCCTCTGTTTTATTTATATTGTTAGTATTAGGTGCAGTGGCCCGCTACAATGGTTTTTCAATTATCAAACTGGTGAAATACATCAAAGAAGAATTATTACTGGTACTTGGTACCAGTTCTTCTGAGGCAGCACTTCCAACTTTAATGCAGAAAATGGAAAAGGCTGGTTGCCAGAAATCTATTGTTGGTATTGTTGTTCCGACAGGATATTCATTTAATCTGGATGGAACCAATATTTACATGACCATGGCTGCATTATTTATTGCACAGGCCTGCAATATAGATTTAACCTTACAACAGCAAATTTTACTTCTTCTGGTAGCAATGCTTAGTTCTAAAGGTGCTGCCGGAGTAACAGGTGCAGGTTTCATTACACTGGCAGCAACCATATCTGTTGTCCCTTCTATTCCGATAGCTGGTATGGCCTTAATTTTAGGTATAGATCGGTTTATGTCTGAATGTCGTGCATTAACCAATCTTGTTGGTAATGCCTGTGCCACTATAGTCATTGCTCGCTGGGAAAAAGGACTGGATACGAAAAAACTAGAAGAAGTAATGAAATAACAACACACAATAAATCGTTTATTTGAAGAATTAATCATATTAAAAAAGTGATGAGAATATAATCTCATCACTTTTTCTTGATTTAAAAAACACAGTTTAATTAAATCAACTTGAGCCAATAAGGGTTATTAACCAACCTTCATGCCCGGCTGAGCCCCGCTATCCACATCCAGCAAAAAGAGCTGGTCATTACCCGAAGCTGAAGTAATCATTCCTTCAGAGAAGCCAAATTTAGCCATTTTACGTGCAGCAAAGTTTACGACCATAATAACCATTCGTCCCACTAATTTATCCGGCTCTGGATAACTGGCAGCTATACCAGAAAATACTGTACGTTGTTCAAATCCAAGATCAAGCTTGAATTTCAATAACTTACTACTACCCTCAACTTTTTCACACGCCAATACTTTCGCCACTCTCATATCAATTTTCATAAAATCATCAAATGATACGGTAGGAGCAACAGGTTCATATTTATTCTCAACTGTAGTAGTTTGTGCAGTCTGAATATTCTGTTTATTAGCAGCAACTAAATCATCCATTTGTTTTGCCTCCACTCGTTGCATTAAATGCTGATAATGATTGATATTGTGACCAGCAGGTAATATTGACTTGCTATCCGACCACTGCAGGGGAGCCACATTCAGAAAAGCAGCAGCCTCGGTTGCCAGATTAGGAAGTACCGGTGATAAATAAACTGTTAAAATGCGGAAGGCATTTATTAACTCACTACATACCTGTTGTAGTCGTGCGTCTTCACCCTCCTGTCGAGCCAATTCCCATGGTTTATTAGCATCAACATATTCATTAACCACATCAGCTAAAGCCATGATTTCACGTAAGGCACGTGCATATTCACGTGCTTCATAACTGGCAGCAATGCTTTCACTTTGTGCTTGTAATTGTGACAATAATTTACTGCTACTTACATCAGTTAATTTACCTTGAAAGCGTTTACTGATGAAACCGGCGGCCCGTGCAGCAATGTTGACATATTTTCCGACCAGATCACTATTAACACGAGCAACAAAATCAGTCAGATTTAAGTCCAGATCTTCAATTTTACTATTGAGCTTTGCAGCAAAATAATAGCGCAACCACTCAGGATTTAACTTTTGTTCCAGATAAGAATGAGCAGTAATAAACGTACCACGAGATTTGGACATTTTCTGTCCATCTACAGTCAGAAAACCATGGGCAAATACGCCAGTAGGTTCGCGAAGATCGGCATATTTTAAAGTAGCCGGCCAGAACAGTGCATGAAAATATAAAATGTCTTTACCAATAAAATGATACATTTCGGTTGTGGTATCAGTTTTAAACCAGCTATCAAAATCAATACCAATACGATCACATAAATTTTTAAAAGATGCCATGTAACCAATGGGTGCATCCAGCCAAACATAGAAATATTTATTCGGTGCATCTGGAATTTCAAAACCAAAATACGGGGCATCGCGACTGATATCCCAGTCATTTAATTGGTCAGTTTGCAACCATTCATTCATTTTATTCAAAGCTTCAGCCTGCAGGTGTGGCTGTTGGCAACCATCGATAAGCGTCGAAGTACCCGCCGTCCATTGTTTCAGATAGTCAGCACAATCCCCCAGCTTAAAAAAGAAATGCTCTGATTCTTTCAGTACCGGCGTTGCGCCCGAAATAGCGGAATAAGGTTTGATTAATTCTGTCGGGCTATAAGTAGCACCACATACCTCACAATTATCGCCATATTGATCCTGTGCATGGCATTTTGGACATTCTCCTTTAACAAACCGATCAGGTAGAAACAGTTTTTTTTCTGGATCAAATAATTGTTCGATGGTGCGACTCTCTATTTTTCCGTTTTGTTTTAAAGCCAAATAGATTTGCCGTGATAAAGCTTCATTTTCCGGTGAATGCGTGCTGTAATAATTATCATAACCGATACCAAAGCCAGTGAAATCGGCCAAATGACTCTCACGCACACTGGCAATCATTTCTTCCGGGGTAACTCCTTGCTTTTGAGCAGCCAGCATAACTGGCGTACCATGTGTGTCATCTGCACAAACATAATAGCATTCATGGCCACGGGATTTCTGAAACCGTACCCAAATATCTGTCTGAATATGTTCGACCATATGCCCTAAATGAATGCCGCCATTAGCATATGGCAAAGCAGAAGTCACCAGTATTTGTCGTTTTTGAGTCATGATTTTGTATCGTTATATTAATAAAATAGGGAAATTATAACAGAGACGTTTTTCTCTCCATAGCTATCATAGAAGTAAGTGTCATAACAAATCACATTTTCTGCCTAGTAGGCTTATATTGCATACACAAACTAGATAATCTTTTTATTTCTCATGTAGATCTATCCATAATGATTGCTGATTACTTTATATTTTATTAATTTGTGATATATAACATCTAATTTTCTTTTGTTTATTAATCGCTGCTATTAAGGATACTTACCGCTTTTCTCCTACTAATAAGCACTTACTCTTACCACGTGAGCAAAAATTTCTACTAACTCAGTTTATACTCCGCAATCGATTACCTTTCTAATGTAAATTTAATTATCAGGTTAAACATAGGTAATATTGCTTTTAAAGATTTTATCTGCTGTGCAAAATTTAATTTCCGTGATAAAGATTATTTTCATCCATAACGGCAACTTGCTTAAAATATTGATAATTGTATAGAAAAAGAATTATTACGCTGGCAAAATGCTCATTTATGGAGTTTGTCGCCCTTTTAGCCAAATTTTTTTTAAAAACCACATTACCGTAAAAGACTAGTGATAGTTTGTTATTGATGATTTTTAAATTTATTACTAAATCAGTTTGCTAGTTTTTATCCAAATCCACTATATTGATAAATAACCCAAAATTAATAGTCTATATCGACAAAAATATTTTTATCTCTAAGTTTAATTAAAGGTATATCCATTGATTTAATTATCTATATTTCATAATTTAAAATATTTGATAATGATATTTTGATCTTAGAAGTTCTACAACTAATAAAAATAGAAAATTAAACTTCCGAAAAATACCATTATCATTTTTATCAAAAAACAACTTTTCTAAATTGATCAGATATTATGGAACAATTGTAGATACCAGCAGTTTTAAATCAACTTAATGTTTGTTTTTCTGCTTTAGCCCATTCTGGCAATACCCATTTCACAGCATCATGCGGTTGCCAATGTCGCATTTGTTCCAGCAGATTTTCCGCATCATCAGCCACACACAGCAAATCCATATTTTGCTGTGGCATAAACCCAGCATCAGCAGTATTTTGTAACATTTGTAACAAAGGATCAAAAAAGCCTGCAACGTTTAAAATACCGATCGGATACGGATGTAGTTTCAATTGTGCCTGTGATAAAACTTCAAAAAGCTCTTCATAAGTACCCAAGCCACCTGGCATTGCTATAAATCCTTCGGCCAGTTCTATCATTTTATTTTTGCGATCAGTCATATTGGCGGTTTCATACAGCTTATTCAGCCCCAAATGAGCTCCTTCCTTTTTTTTCAGAAAAGTTGGAATCACACCAATAACTTCACCACCGTTTTCCAAAACTGACGAAGCAATGGTACCCATTAATCCGATATTGCCACCGCCATAAACCAATCGACATCCCTGTTCGGCTAGCACTTTCCCCAAGTTTTGGGCAGCTTCAAAATACGCTTTATTTGTACCCAAATTAGAACCACAATAAACAACAATACTTTTCATATTTCTTTCCATTTATTTTCAGATTGCCATCGTTCAAGCAATCAATTATTTTTATTACCCCAACTAAAATATCAATTTAGACTAATTTAATTTTTCAATACCAATGCAGATATTCAATTAGATAACTGCAACTGGATAGGAGCCAATCACTTTGACAAACGCAGAACGCTGTTGCAATTCAGCCAGTGCCGCATAGATCTTCTGATCCTGCTGATGCCCCTCTATATCAATAAAAAACACATATTCCCATAATCCACCATGACTGGGTCTGCTTTCCAGTTTGGTCATGGAAACGCCATGATCAGCAAATGGTTGCAGCAAGCCATGAACAGCACCAGCCTGATTAGGTGCGGCCACGATAAGTGACGTTTTATCTCTACCACTAGGGTTAGTATCATTATGCCCTAAGACCAAAAAGCGAGTGGTATTATTTGGCTCGTCTTCAATATTATTAGTCAGCGCACACAATTGATAGTATTCAGCAGCCATCAATGAAGCAATAGCTACCGCACTGCTGTCCTGCGCAGCCATACGCGCTGCTTCGGCATTACTGGCCACAGCAATGCGAGCTACACCAGCCGGCAAATTTTTATCCAACCAGTTACGACATTGCGCTAATGCCTGAGCATGCGCATACACTTTATCAAAACCCTGCTGTTCATTGTTTTTGCGCAATAAGTGGTGATGGATGCGTAATATCACCTCTCCACACGCTTTTAAGGGTGTTTTAACCAACAAATCCAGACTACGCCCGATAGAACCTTCAGTAGAATTTTCTATTGGTGTGATTACATAATCGGCTTGATTGGCTTCAACCAGTCGAAATGCTTCATCAATTGATGAACAAGGCTGTGTTTGTACTGCCTGACCAAAATGTTTTAGTGCCGCCTGTTCAGTAAACGTACCTTTCGGTCCCAGATAGGCAATGGTTAAAGGACGTTCTAAAGCCAAACATTCGCTCATGATTGCTCGCTGCAACCGCGCAACGGCCAGATTGGATAATGGTCCGGGATTTAACTTCTGCACTCGACGCAATACAACTGCTTCCCGTTCAGGTCGATAAATAACCTGATCTCCCTTTATGTGCCCAATTGCCTGAGCATGAGTAGCACGCTGGTTAAGTAAGCGTAAAATTTCACTATCAATGTGATCTATGGCATCACGGTGTGGTTTTAGTTTTTCGTTATCAGACATAATAAATAGTAGCGTTAATAATTATAACTGGCACAAAAAAAGCAGCCTGAAACGAATTTACAGACTGCTGCCATTGATTATCGGTGTTTATGCCAAGCACTACGGGAAAATGCCCATAGCAATACGGCACCTAAACTGGTTGAAATCAGCATCATGGTTGGCATAACACGCATAGTACCATTGTGTAACAAAGTAGTAAGCCAGCCAACCGTAGCGGCAATCAAAAATTGCATGGTACCGAGTACCGCATTGGCACTACCAGCCACTTCGCGGAAGTAACTCATAAAACAAGCCTGTGTATTGGAACCAACCAAGCCTTGTGAACCAATTGAAAACATGATTAACAGCAGTAACAAAAAGAATGGTGGCTTATCTAATCCCCAAACGACAATAGTCAACAAAATATTACAAAATAATTGCAGCACGACACCACTGAGTAATATATTTTTAGCTGGTGTAGTACGCAAACGATAAGCTGTTATGCGGTTAAACATCATCATGGTAATTACATTGGCTCCAAACGCCCACGAATACTGATGAGAACTTAAGCCATACAAATTCATATAGACAAATGAAGACTCAGTCAGAAAAACAAACATCGCCGCAAAGCCGGCAGTTTGAAAAAACATGAACCCCAGAGACTCGCGTTCCCGAAAAACCAGGACAAAATTTCGTTTAATTTTACCGAAAACACGACTATCTAATGGCTGTATTTGCATATTGGCACGCGGCATAAATTGCCAGATACAAATCATGACCACCAGTGCATAAAATACCAGAAAAACAAAGATACTGCGCCAGCCACCCAGAGCTGCCAATGCAGTACCAAGCATAGGTGCACCCAAAGGCGCCACTAAAGTAATTATGCCAATTGTAGCAAACATTCTGGCTGCGGCATTACCATGAAAAAAATCACGAACGGTCGCGCCAACGGTCACGGTTGCCATACCACCGCCCATGGCCTGTATCCAGCGCCAGAATAACAGCTCTTGGGCCGAATCCACAAAAATAATGGCAATAGAAGACAGTAAATAAACACTCAGGCCGATTAAGGCGATAATTTTTCGCCCTTTAATATCTGACAGCGACCCGCCCATTAACTGTCCCAAAGCCACACCAAACATAAAACTGGACAGACTTTGCTCAATTAAATGAATATCTGCATGCAGAGAAACAGCCATCTGCGGTACAGAAGACAAATAAATATCGGTAGAAAAAGGCATAATGGCCACCATTATTGATAATAATAAGGCCAATTTGCGCGGATTAATCGATAAAGGTCGCGATGATTGATCAACCATAATTCACACCAACTTATATCTAAAATGGTTTAGCAAGCCAATAAAACACCTGCCAGCGTGTTAACAGGCTGTCAGTGACAGCAATATCCTGATTTGTGCCAGCAAATACCAGTATGGTAAAAATCTATCCTGCATAAATCTGATTTTGGAGCAGTTAGTGACAATATCAGACTTGCGATTGTGCCAGTATTTTAATCATCTTCTCATAAATAGCCGATAATTGTGCTATATCTGTCACATTTACACATTCATCAATTTGATGAATGGTGGCATTGACTGGCCCCAGTTCAATCAATTCAGTGGCGATCGCCTTGATAAAACGTCCATCAGAAGTTCCACCTGTCGTAGATAACTCTGTACTTATGCCACATACTGACTGAATAGCTGCCTGAGCTGCATCGGTCAATTTTCCGGCGGTTGTGAGAAAAGGTTCACCGGAAAGCGACCACTGTAAATCGTAATTTAGTTCATGTTGGTCTAATATTGCCTCTACCCGTTGTTGTAAACTTTCAGCAGTGGATTCTGTAGAAAAACGAAAATTAAACTGTACCGTCATGTCCGCGGGAATCACATTGCCGGCACCGGTTCCGGCATGAATATTTGAGATTTGAAATCCCGTTGGTGGAAAATAACTATTACCATCATCCCAGTGTGTGTTTACCAATTCAGCCAGTGCCGTAGCAGCCAAATGCATCGGATTACTCGCTAAATGAGGATAAGCAACATGGCCTTGTTTACCATGCACGACCAGAGTACCGGACAAAGAACCACGACGACCATTCTTGATCATATCTCCTACTTTGGTGACAGCCGTAGGTTCGCCCACAATACAATAATCAATATGCTCACCTCTGTGCTGCAAGGTTTCTACCACACGCTTAGTACCATCAAATCCATCACCTTCCTCATCAGAGGTAATCAAAAATGCCAGTCTGATAGGCAAATCCGGTTGTACAGCTAATAAACGTTCACAAGCGGTGACAAAAGCGGCAATACTGCTTTTCATATCTGCCGCACCGCGACCATACAAATAACCATTTCGTTGTGTTGGCACAAATGGAGGAGAAGTCCAGCTACTTTCATCTCCGGCCGGTACCACATCGGTATGCCCAGCAAAACAAATTAAAGGTCCATGCTGTCCATACACAGCATAAAAATTATCCGTTTCACCAAAACGCAAGGTTTCAATTTGAAAACCCATTGCAGCTAATCTGCTGATTAGCAATGGCTGACACCCATGATCATCTGGCGTTACCGAAGGCTGGGCGATCAGTGCCATAGCCAGTGTTAAAGTTTCCGTTTCTGTCATCATTTACCCTAAAATAGCTTCAGGCAGCTTTAAAGGCTGCCTGATAGCATATTTATCTTTATAAACCAAATCACACTACTTGCCAAATATTTAACGGCAAATCATTGTGTAATGAAATAATTATTCGTATGCCATTTCAGCGCGTTTAACATTGCACAGCAGTTCATATGCAATGGTGCCTGCTGAAGTAGCTACTTCATTGACATTGACCACATCACCCCACAGCTCAACCTCGCTACCCAAAGCATGCTGATGGTCGGCCAGCTGTACAGTAAGCATATCCATCGATACCCTGCCCAGAATACGACTACGTATACCATCTATAGCAACTGGTGTCCCAGTTGCGGCTCGCCGCGGATAGCCATCAGCATATCCACAAGCCACCAGTCCTACCCGTGTCGACTGCGTAGTGACAAAGCTGGCACCATAACCAATGCTCTCACCCATCTGTAACACTCGTTCACCAAACACTTTACTAATTAACCGCATCACCGGTTTGAAACGGTTATCAGTACCACCTAATGGCGAAACCCCATATAACGCCAGCCCTGCTCTGCCCCAGCCACGCTGACTTTGTGGATAAGCCATCATTGCCGCAGAATTGGCCAGACTCACTTCACCGGCTAAATTGGCACAGGCCAGATCAAATGTATTAATTTGTTCGGCAGTCATCGTTTTCATCGGTTCATCAGCGCAGGCAAAATGTGTCATTTTCACCACTTCTGCCACTTTATCACTTTGCACCAATGCCTGATAAACAGGTGCATAATCATGGGGGAAAAAACCAGTACGGTGCATACCTGAATCCATTTTCAGCCATACATTCACAGGTTTTTGCCATGCAAAAGCCAGTAACGCTTCCAGCTGCCATTGATTACCTACTACTGGCCATAAATTGTAACGATCTACTAACTCATACTCTTCAGCAGCGAAGACACCTTCCAACATCACAATTGGATTATCAATTCCGGCCTTACGTAGCTCAAGCGCTTCATCAATCGAAGAAACCGCAAAACCATCCGTCAGATCTGTTAATGCCCGCGCACAGTTAATAGCACCATGACCGTAAGCATTGGCTTTCACCACCGCCAACATCCTGCCATTGCCATGCATCTGCTTTAATGTCAGAAAATTCTCTCGTAAATGATTTAAGCGAATTTGCGCAACCAAAGGGCGCATAAATAATCTCCTTGCTGAGAAAAATATCGAGTTGTAGTCATGTTATCCCATTCCTACTGTAAACCACATCAACAGTTTTACTTACATGGAATACACTATATGCACATTATACTGCTACCCATGTCTAAACCAAGCAGGAAAATATTTTTCATCATTGCTAAAAATAAATTACTTCTTCATTACAGAAAAAAAATCATATATAGCGCGCCAACGATAAATCTTGGCAATCAATTTCAGGTTTAATCCCACTTATCAAATCAGCCATAACTCGTCCACAGCCCAGCCCCATTGTCCAGCCTAAAGTACCGTGACCGGTATTGATAGATAAATTAGCAAAACGGCTACCGCCAACAATCGGTGTACCGTCGGGTGTCATAGGACGTAGCCCGCTCCAGAATTGAGTCTGATGATTATCATAACTAGCCGGAAACAACTCATTAACGACCATTTTCAGTGTTTCCTGACGTTGTAAGGGTAAATGAATCCGATAACCAGATAATTCTGCCATTCCCGCCACACGTATCCGCTGATCAAAACGCGTTACTGCTACCTTATGCTTTTCATCAATCACAGTTGAAACAGGCGCAAGCGTTTCATCTGCTATTGGCAATGTTAGAGAATAGCCTTTAACTGGGTATACCGGAATCCGAATTCCCAATTGTTTTAACACAGGACGAGAAAAACTACCTAAAGCGCATACATAATGTTCGGCACTAAACCATTCATTATTGGCTTTTATCCCTTTGATCAAACATTTATCCTGCCGAATTTCCGTGATATGGTGCTTATACAGGAACTTTACTCCTATAGCAGCACAACGTTCAGCCAATTTTGTCGTGAATAAATGACAATCACCCGTACCATCTTCTGACAAATACAATCCTCCGGCTAACTTTCCAGCCATATGTGCTAAAGCCGGTTCGTACTCAACACAATCCATAGCAGAATTTAACAACCGTACTGGGGTATTCCACTCCTGCAAAATCGCCAAGTCAGCTTTAGCTTCAGCCATTTCTTCATCAGTACGAAAAATCTGCAAAATTCCCTTTTGCCGGCCTTCAAACTGAATATGCTCTTCAGCTTCGAGCTCTTTAAGCATGGCACGACTATATTCAGCAATGCGCACCATACGCTCCTTATTAACCGCAAAACTACGCTTATTACAGTTTGCGTACATCTGCCAAAGCCATTGTAGCTGAAATAAACTACCATCTGGACGAAAGATAAACGGAGCATGCTTTTTAAAAAACCATTTCATTGCCTTAATCGGCACACCCGGCGCAGCCCACGGAGCAGAGTATCCATAGGATAGCTGGCCGGCATTAGCAAAACTCGTTTCCAATGCTGCCTGTTCGCCACGTTCCAGTACCGTTACTTCATGTCCGGCTTTAGCCAGATACCAGGCAGTACTTACCCCAATAATACCTGCCCCCATTACCAACACTTTCATTGACTTAAATCCTTAACAATAAAATTTTCTTATTTTTGACAGACACATCAGCTTTGTAATGACTATTAGTCTAAACAAATATATACAATGAATTTCACTTTTATCAAACCCAAAAAAATAGTATTTTATTAAATTCAATTAACATTAAGGAACAAAGCAACATGAATATTGATAAAATTGATATGAAAATACTCTCTATTCTGCAAAAAAATGCTCGTATTACCATGACCGAGCTGGCTGATACAGTAGGTCTATCCACTACCCCAGTAACCGAGCGGGTTCGGCGACTGGAGCGAGAAAATATCATCACTGGCTATCATGCCCGACTCAATCCGCGCGCGCTCAATCAAAGCTTACTGGTATTTGTTGAAATCAAACTGCGTTCCAAATCTGGCAATATATTTGAAGATTTCCGTCGTGAAGTACTCACGATTCCCCATATACTGGAATGCCACCTCATTTCAGGAGAGTATGATTACTTGATCAAAATACGCTTACCGAATATGCATGCCTATCGCAATATGCTTGGTAATATATTATTACAATTACCGGCAGCAGCAGAAAGTCGCAGCTATGTAGTCATGGAAGAAGTGAAAGAAGATCACATCCTGCATTTAGATTAAGCAAGAAAAGCCATTGATACATCGCCAGTGCAGGAAACTAAACAGTATTTACAATGGCTAAGAAATTTAAAACCAGCCATAAATCTAGCCACAGATCGAAAATTAATATACATTACCAGACTAATTGGCTAGAATAATATTTTAACCAATTGAAATTAAGCAATAAAGCTCTCCATTTCCTTGCCTATTAATCTTTTAATAAGAGTTTTCAGTGTCTGAAAAAATATTTAAATCTGTGCTACTGAGTTTGTCGGTTTGCTTAGCCCCTATTCTGGCTCAAGCTGATTCCATTGGTCTGGGTGCTAGCTGGACAAATTCGCCCTATAAAGGCTATGGTGGACAGTTTGAACCATTGCCACAAATAGATATAGATAATGGCAAATTCTTTATTGATGATTTAAGTATCGGTGCTTACCTATATAAAACTGATAATCAGGAAGTCACCGTTGATATAAGTTATTTGCCAGTTCAATTTAAACCGAAAGACACAGACAACCGACAACTGAAGAAACTAGACAAACGTCATCCCACAGCCATTGCCGAACTTGGTTATTCCATCACCACGGCAATCGGTAATATTTCCACCACCATTGGCGGAGATATCCTTAACAACAGCAACAGCGTATTACTGGATGCCAGCTATAATTTAGCGTTTAGCGGCGATAAATGGGTGGTATTACCATCCCTTGGGCTAGGCTGGGCCAACAGTCATCACAACGACTATTATTATGGTATTTCACATCAGGAGGCCAATCGTTCTGATCTGCCTGTGCATCACGCCAAATCATCTTTTACACCTTATGCATCCCTCACAGGTAGCTATAAAATGACCAAACAAATCAATGGCTTTGCTGGCATGCGTATCGATAAACTAACTGGTGATGTCAAAAATAGTCCGATGATTGAACACAGCGTCGTACCCAGTATTTTTGCCGGACTCAATTATGCATTCTGAATTTAATATTATTTGATTCTTATATCTCAACCGCTCAAAGTGAAAACAATTATGTGAACGTAGAATTAACATTTTTGCATCAAAACATAAACCCATTACAATCATAATTTATCACCAGAAAACTCTATCCATTAGTATTCTTATTTACACCAGCTACTTATTTGCTGTAATGATCTAAAAAAACGTCAGGCACATTTCTGCAAAACCATCATTAATGGTTATTTCAAATTTCCTTTGACACCATTTGGCTGTTTAGGAATCAAAACCATCTATTCAACGCTACTATTCTTCTTGATAAATTCCAAAAAAATTTTCAAATCACTGAATAAGGTAACTCTAACCATTGCAAGCAGCTAAATTCAGCCTGTGTTTGTTATCAACATTTATAATGACAAAGTTATAATATTTTATTCTGAAAAATAACTTTAGCTAATCAATTCGTTTCCCTCAAATAAAGCTGCCAGCAAAGCAGTTTGCTCATCTAAATCACTTTTGTTCTCATTCAAAAACAAATACACAGATGTCGTACGATGAGCTCCCTGCAACAATGGCAACACAACTAACTCACCATTAAGCAATTGAGTTTTAATTCTTTCCTCAGGCAACCAGCCATAACCTACCCCATTAATTACAGCTTCAATAGCAGCTTCGACAGTGGTAAACGTCCAGTTTTCGGCCGTAGCTACCTGTCGATCAGCTAATTGCTGCTGGTCACGGCTAACAATTTCAATTAAAGGATAACGAGCCAAATCATTCTGACATAAAGGAGGCGGCAACTTTAATATAGGATGGTCACGCTGTACGACAGCGACAAAATCCACATTTAGCAACCATTTCCCTGCAGCAACCATCTCATTAGGAGAAGTAATAATATAGACATCAGCACGGCGCTGCTGCAATGTCGCAAATCGTTCACTACGTAATACTTCCGTCAGGTGAATTTGAGTAGACGGGTAAATCTGCTGAAAATGACGCAGCACTGTAAACAGACGTGATTTTGGAAAAATACTGTCTACCACCAAATCCAGCCGTGCCCGCTCCCCCCCTTTTAAAGCCAAAGCACGATTTTCCAAAGCTTGAAAACCACGCAATAATGGCGACGCTTGCGCCAGCAATTGCTGCCCCATTGGTGTTAACTCAGCCTTGCGCCCCACTACCTTAAGTAAAGACACACCCAGTCGTTGCTGCATTAAACCGATCTGATAACTCAAAGAAGACTGACTGCGGTGACAGACCGTGGCTGCACGCGCAAAACTGCCGTAATTGACTACTGCCTGTAATAATTGCCATTGCTCCAGCGTTGTTTTCATATTGAAACCCATCGAAATTTTCGATTATTTTAGCCTAAAAATAGCGTTATTAATCTAATAAACAAATCATTAAACTATCCTGGTTACTTAATGTGGAAAACAATCATGCAAAAATTTGATAAAAATGACCTTAGCCAGCTTTTAGGCAAACAACTGGTATATACCTATGATAATGGCTGGAATTATGAATTCTATGTCAAAAACAGCAACACCATAGATTATCGTATCCACAGTGGTATAGTCGCCAATCGCTGGGTAAAAGATCAGCATGTTTATATCGTGCAGGTAGCCAAATCAGTTTATAAAATATCCTGGACTGAGCCTACTGGCACAGACGTTAGTTTAATGGTTAATCTGGAAGATAAAATCTTTCACGGCACCATATTCTTCCCGCGCTGGGTGATGAACAATCCAGACAAAACGGTTTGTTTTCAAAACCAGCACATCGCGCAAATGGAAGCCTATCGTGATACCGGCCCAGCCTACCCAACCGAAGTTATTGATGAATTTGCTACCATCACCTTTATTCGCGATTGTGGCATAAACGATGACACAATAATTAATTGCCCGGCCAGTGAATTACCAGCTGATTTCCCGCACAATTTATAATTAATTTGTAGACCAAACAGGGTGATAATCTATTATTCACCCTGTTTGCTTAACTAAACAGCTAGCAAATCGATAACCACCAATAATGGCATTCAGCGTATTCTTATAGATAGATTATTTTTTCAGGCCAGATACGAATGCCAATCTTCTCGGCCACTTAGTTTATTACTGGGTCAATTTTTCTTGTCGATAATGAACAATTGCCGCATAAGGCAAATCTGCTTTTTGTCCAACTATCCTATCTTGCTGGTTATACTACGCAGTAATTTCTTAGACTGAATGTTTTTCAAAAAATGGTTGCTACATATTTTGGCTGCTTCGTGGCAACACAACTAAACAGCATTACAAATTAGGTATATTCTTAATCATTTCTATACACATCAAATAATCATAAAGCGGAAATAATTGTTTAAATCCTTTTGCCAGTTTTTCAGCCAAATCAGCGCGTAATACATCTTCAATATGATTATTAGTAACCATTACCGCCAGATTTTTACGATTATACCAAGTGGCTATTTTCGCATCCTGTTCCTTAATTAACGGGCGCTTATAACTTTCACCGACAAGCTCAAAAGGCTTTTTTACACATCGCGTGATTTCTAGAAATTTGGCAGTATTATTCAATATTTCTTCGCGAAAAATATCCATAGTTTGTTTGGAGGCACAATAATATCCAAGTCCATAGCGATAACAATCCGCACTAATTTCAAAAAAATAAGCTGGAGCTTCTTTCCAATCCCGACTCGGGCGTTTAAAAGTCAACCATAACCGACTCCGATATAAAGATTTATCCTTTGAAAAACGAGTATCGCGATGAATACGGGCAATCGTTTTACCAATTGCCGGTCGAGTTTCAAATCTTTCATCAATCTTCAACATTGTCGGTGTTAATTGTTCAACCAATAATCGAAAAGGCTTAATTAACTCATGATCATAGATAGCACGATGTTCTTCAAACCATGGTTTACTATTGTGAATCCATACATCCTGAAGAAAATTGAGTCCGGCCTGAGTAAAGCCATTAAATTGATTCATGTATTAATCCTTAAAAATATCATTGCTGATGGCAAATATTTATTTATATAAATATCCATTACCGGCGCTGGTCTGAGATGTAAATTCATTCTTAAGCGAATTCAATCTACCCTGTGCTAAAACAGAAGAATACAGATAAGCCAATTAGCAACTTCCCTTTTTATAGATAGCTAAATGTTCTTTTAATTATAAATACTTTTCTCCTATTTACACCTAACCTCATCTAAAAAGATCCTTTATCCGATGAAATACCTAAGGAATCGCCCAGCACATATATGCTTATTTGTTATTAACTTGAGTAACGCGATAAACATTGATTCATCTGCCGATTTAAGTTGATATTAGTAGGCACAGCGATTTAAATTCACAATAGTGCAACTTATTTTAATTGTGACACGATATGATGACTGTACCGCTTATGCCAAACTTGTAACTATCCCCTAAAATAGTACAGCAAGAAAGTAGAAAATTCTCTATGATAT
>CAMLPN010000006.1 GCA_946481965.1 uncultured Neisseriaceae bacterium
TCTATTATCGCCCATATTGACCATGGGAAGTCGACACTGGCCGACCGGTTTATTCAATACTGTGGCGGATTAGAAAACCGGGAAATGAGTGCTCAGGTACTTGACTCCATGGAGATTGAAAAAGAACGTGGTATCACAATTAAAGCTCAAACTGCAGCGCTAAATTACAAAGCACGTGACGGACAAACTTATCAGCTTAATTTAATTGATACCCCTGGCCATGTCGATTTTTCTTATGAAGTTTCACGCTCTTTGTCTGCTTGCGAAGGTGCTTTGTTGGTTGTTGATGCCTCACAGGGTGTGGAAGCACAGACAGTGGCAAACTGTTATACCGCCATTGATTTGGGTGTGGAGGTGATTCCGGTATTAAACAAAATTGATTTACCGTCAGCCGAACCAGAACGGGTAATCGAAGAAATTGAAGACATTATCGGCATTGAAGCAGTTGATGCAGTTCGCTGTTCAGCTAAAAGTGGTGTCGGCGTTGAAGATGTATTGGAAGAAATTGTCAAAAAAGTTCCGCCACCAAGTGGCAATGCTGAAGCACCCTTAAAAGCATTAATTATTGATTCTTGGTTTGATAACTATGTTGGTGTTGTCATGCTGATTCGGATGATTGATGGCACCGTTACTCTGAAAGACAAAGTTCGTTTTATGGCAACAGGAGCTGAAACCCTTGTCGAACAGCTGGGTGTCTTTACGCCGAAATCGGTACAGAAATCAGAATTAAAAGCCGGGGAAGTTGGTTTTCTGATTACAGGGATTAAAGAGTTAGGCTCTGCTAAAGTAGGCGATACCATCACACTGGTACGTGAACCAGCAGCAGAAGCGTTACCCGGTTTTAAAGAAGTTCAATCACAGGTATTTGCTGGTTTGTATCCGGTTGAAAGTCATGATTATGAAGCCTTACGTGAAGCTTTAGAAAAATTACAGCTTAATGACGCCGCATTGAGATTCGAACCAGAAGTATCTCAAGCGCTAGGATTTGGTTTTCGCTGTGGTTTTCTGGGTTTATTGCACCTAGAAATCGTGCAGGAGCGTTTGGAACGTGAATTTGACATGGATCTCATTACTACCGCTCCAACGGTAATCTATGAAGTAATGTTAAAGAGCGGGGAACGAATTGAAATTGAAAATCCATCTAAATTACCCGATATTGGTTCTATAGAGGCAATTTATGAACCGATAATTACGGCTACAATATTGGTGCCACAAGAATATGTTGGTGCGGTAATGACTTTATGTAACCAAAAACGTGGTGTCCAGAAAAACATGCAATACATGGGCCGGCAAGTTATGCTTACCTATGAAATGCCAATGAATGAAGTGGTAATGGATTTCTTTGATAAACTTAAATCTACTTCCCGTGGTTATGCGTCACTGGATTATGAATTTCTGGAGTTCAGAGCGGCAGATCTTGTTAAGCTAGATATTCTGGTAAATAGTGAAAAAGTCGATGCTCTGAGTTTGATAGTACATCGCAGTAATTCTGTCTACCGCGGTCGTGAACTGGTAGCCAAAATGCGCGAATTGATTCCCCGGCAAATGTTTGATATTGCTGTTCAAGCAGCGATTGGCGGTAAAATTATTGCCCGAGAAAATGTTAAAGCATTGCGTAAGAATGTTTTGGCAAAATGCTATGGTGGTGATATCACTCGTAAGAAAAAATTATTGGAAAAACAAAAAGCAGGTAAAAAGCGCATGAAGCAGGTAGGTAACGTAGAAATTCCTCAATCAGCATTTTTAGCTATTTTACAGGTAGGAGATTAAAAGAATGTCAAGTACCATGATAATAGGTGCCGGTATATTGCTGGTTGTGGGAATTGTATTATTTATTGTTAGCAATAAAGAACGCGAACAAAACGGTGAATGGAGTACGAAGCTGCAATGGGGCTATCTGATGATACTGATAGGCTTATTTGGTTTACTTTCTATCATTATGAGTTTCACTGCGGTGTTATTACTGTTCGTTTTGATTACTGGGGTGACCTGGTTTATTCATCGGCGTTCACGCAAAAAAAATGATAATCAGTTGGATAATAATCATTTCACTGACTATATGAGTGGTTTTTTTCCGATTATTTTAGTGGTATTTGTATTACGAACATTTATCGCCGAACCATTTCAGATCCCATCCAGTTCTATGCGTCCCGGTTTGATACCTGGTGATTTTATTTTGGTCAATAAATTCAGTTATGGTATTCGCGTCCCTATTTTAAATAATGTGCTGATTCCAACTGGTAAAGTACAAAGGGGCGATGTCATTGTGTTCAATTATCCAGAAAATCCTAAAATAAATTACATTAAGCGAGTGGTGGGTCTACCCGGAGATACCATTGAATATAAAGATAAAGTTTTGACTATTAATAATGAGAGAATTAATGATTTAGATACTAATAAAGTCATTTCATATACAGATCTTATCCCTAAATATGGTGCCCTTACTTTTGAAGCCAAATTATTAACTGAACAGTTGGGCAACAAAAAAATTGAAATTTTTCAACTGCCACAACAACCTGCAGTCCTTTTGCAAAATATTTTTTCGAATTTTCCCAATCGCGAAATGTGTACTTATTATCCTGATGGCAGTGGATTTAATTGTAAGGTCCCGGAAGGTAAATATTTTATGATGGGTGATAATCGAGATAATAGTGAGGATAGTCGCTATTGGGGTTTTGTTGATGACAAATTATTAGTCGGAAAAGCATTTTTAATCTGGTTAAACCTTGGCGACATGAAGCGCATTGGTTCCAGTATTGATTAGTATTCTAGTCAACAGGCACATCATTTACATTCAATTATGATGTGCCTTTTATACTTAGAAATTTTTTGTTTTAAGAATGTTTTTTTATTAGACTAATTCAGCTACAGATAGATTTAATTAATTACTTTGACAAAGACCAATTTTGAATCAATTTGTTAAGCTTAGATTATTAAAGAGATTAATTAATGACTTTGCAGTAGTGAAGAAAGCTGCTTTCATTCACAGTTGCTGTTTAGACATCTTAAAGTATGACAATGAATAAAACTGATGTTCGACATCAAAATGCATTGAAATATGTGCAAAAAAAGCTGGGATATGAATTTTCTAAAAACCACCTTTTACTTCAAGCTCTGACTCATCGTAGTTATAGTGCCTCGCATAATGAACGCCTAGAATTTGTTGGCGATTCCATTTTAAATTATACCGTTGCCAAAATGTTGTTTATGGCGTTCCCTAAATTGTCTGAGGGTGAGCTGTCACGAATGCGCGCTAATTTAGTAAATCAGGATACTTTAGCTAAGATAGCAATGGAATTGAAAATTGGCGATGCTTTATTGCTCGGAACAGGGGAACTAAAAAGTGGCGGTTTTCGTCGCCCATCCATACTGGCTGATGCTATGGAAGCATTATTTGCAGCCATTAGTTTTGATGCTGATTTTAATACTGCTGAAGAGGTGGTTCGTCATTTATATAAGCAACGTGTTAGTCAAATAAACCCAAATGATAGCGGTAAAGATGCTAAAACTCGGTTGCAGGAGAGTTTACAGGCCAGACGTTTGGCTTTACCTAAATACCGAATTATTGGACAAATAGGGGAACTGAATGATCAGCAATTTATAGTACAATGTGATTTGGGTGAATTAGGCTTTCAAATCGAAGCCACCGGACATAGTCGCCGCGAGGCTGAGCAACAAACTGCAGAAGTAGCGCTAAAGTGGTTAGAAAAAAATTATCCTATAAAAAAAACAGCCAAAAATAATAATGCTTCCAGTTAGTAAATATGAATTAGCTGGCATTTTGTTTTTTACTTCCGTGTTCTTAATTTTCTATAAATCCATCTATATTTCATCGATTCAAATCATTGTCAAGTTTGTAAGGTTGGGATTATAAAAAATTTATTTTAACTTTAGTATATGGCTAACAGTATCAAATTAGAGGCTATTACCCAAAATGCTTAAACATAAATTGATACAATAGTTTTATGCTAATCGGATAAATTTTCATTTGAAGAAATGTTAGTAATATCATTAACAAGGAATAGGTAATGAAATATTTTGGTTTAATATTTTTGCTGATATCTTCAGTGCTTTCAGCTAAAACTGTTCACTCCCTCGGAGAAATACCTCAACACATCAAACATTCGGCTGGCAAAACTTATTGAGAAGAAGAAATGGTGGGAGCTAAACCTCAAGATTATTTTGGTCGAGATTTTTTTGCTGATAAAGAAAATTATAAAAAGATATTATTTTTAATTGATCCTAAGTTGCTCATTGAGGAAAACTGGAAGTTTATGGGTGTCAGACCTTGGCCACGTCAGTCAGATACTTATATTTTTACAGCCTGCTCAACTGATGAAAAACATGATTATGATGTAGATTATTGTCATAATCTTGAAACAGGAAAAACCGTATTTGCTGTTATTAAAATTGATAAGGACAAAAATATATCTTTAATTGCTAAACCCTGGATTGAAGATGGCAATAATAGTGAACAAACTGCCTTTTTAATAACCAACGACTTAAAAGAAAATGTTACTGGTAATCCCATACGCTTAGACTTTGCACCTTACCAGTTAAGTTCTGAAATTCTTGCGTTTGGTGTACGACATAATGCTATGGTTGGATATTCAGGTGGCGGTGCTATAGATGAAGCAATGACATTATTTGCAGTTATTGATGGTCAATTACTTCCGATTCTGAATGTGCCAACCTATCACTTTGCTGATTATGCTGGTAGTTGGCATAAAAATGGCACTCGAAATCATGATATATATGAAAACCTCTATATAATTAAAGTATTATCTTCATCTACTGGTGGGATGCAAGATTTAGCGTGGTCAGAAGTAGGTGGAAAGAAGAAACACAAATCTGTGATTTATAAATGGGATAACGTTAAAAAGAGATATATTAAACAAAAAGCTAAAAGAAAATAAAAATATCGGAAACCAGTATACTGCTTTGAGTGACACATCTGCTTATATTTTGATAATTTTAAATTTATTAATGTTAAAATAAAATTATCACAACATTTTTATAAGTCTATTATGTTTCAATTTTCCAGGCCAGAAATCATAAATCAAGGTGAGAATTTTCGCTGCGGTTTTGTTGCCATAGTTGGACGTCCCAATGTTGGCAAATCCACTTTAATGAATCATTTAATTGGCCAAAAAATCAGCATCACCAGTAAAAAAGCCCAAACAACACGCCATAAAGTAAATGGAATATATACTGACCAAGAAGCACAATTGATTTTTGTTGATACTCCAGGTTTTCAGACATATCATCGCAATGCGCTCAATGATCGTTTAAATCAGAATGTGACCGAAGCGGTGGCAGGTGTGGATGTAATTGTATTTGTCATCGAAGCGCTGCGTTTTTCAGAGGCGGATCGCGAAGTTTTACAGAAATTACCAAAACATATTCCAGTATTGTTGGTTATTAATAAAGCTGATAAAGCAAAAGCTAAAGATAGCACTTTGATAAACGATTTCATTGCTGAAGTTGAAAGAGAATTTTCTTTTACTAAGATACTCTTAGTCAGTGCCAAACACGGCGTGGGGATTGCACAACTTATCAACACATTAAAACCAATGTTACCTTTGGGTATACCTTTATATCCTGAAGATATGGTCACTGACAAATCATCACGGTTTTTGGCTATGGAAATTGTCCGAGAGAAACTTTTTCGTTATCTGGGAGAAGAACTACCATATGCGATGAATGTGGAAGTTGAACAGTTTGAAGAAGAAGAAGAAGGGCTTTATCGGATTTATATTGCTGTGCTGGTTGATAAAGATAGTCAAAAAGGTATTTTAATAGGTAAGGGCGGTGAGAAACTAAAAAAAATTTCCACTGAAGCGCGGCTTGATATGGAGAAACTGTTTGGCACAAAAGTATTCCTGAAAGTGTGGGTAAAAGTTAAGTCCGGTTGGGCAGATGATGTTCGTTTTCTGCGTGAATTAGGATTGTAGAAATTTATATCTGTTTAGTGTAGCAATATTCATTACTAGATAGGATCTGTTTTATCAAGACAAAGTTATATCAGGCAATTTTTAGCTGTGCTAAATAGCTGTTGGTTTTGCTCTATAAAGAGGTGAAACAAAAATGAATTTTTATAAATATTTTATTTCCAATATAAGTATTAATACTCAAATTCATCCGTAAGGATGACCTCATTTGGCATATAACTCTTATATTTTTAATTAAAGTTTATGTTGTTAAATATTCTGCAATTTGTTCAGCACCAAATCAAGCTAGCTGTACAGGCTGGTGATACGGTAATTGATGCGACAGCGGGTAATGGTCACGATACTGTTTTTTTGGCTCAGTGTGTGTCAAATAGCGGTAAAGTATTGGCATTCGATATTCAGTCTTCGGCATTGCTTAACACCCGCAATAAATTAAATGAATTGGGTTTATCGGACCAAGTGAGTCTGATTCAAGCCGGGCATGAGCATATGCAAAAGTTTTGTCACACTGGCGTCAGCGCTATTATGTTTAATTTAGGCTATTTACCTGGAGCTGATAAGAACTGTACTACTCAGGTAAGCACTACTCTGGCAGCATTGGAAGCTGGATTAAATATTTTGCTCAAAGACGGACTAATTAGTGTGGTGTTATATCCTGGCCATGAACAGGGCATAATTGAAGCGCAAGCCATTGAAAAATGGGCAGCTCAATTACCTCAGCAACAATACGAAGTTTTACAGTATCGTTTTACAAACCGTATTCACCATGCACCGTATGCATTGTTATTGTACAAAAGAATATAGTATTCTGGATAGATATTATATTGTAATTATGTTGCATGACTATATCCTATCATTTAGTTCTCAATAAACAAGACGATGTTATTTGAAGCTTACATTTTATTTGTAGCAGGGAAATGAACATGAAACTTAGAAATTTTTTGACTCTGGCTGCCAGTGTTTTACAAAGGCTGGATGCTATTTTACCGCCGGTAACACAAGAACCTGACTGGACTGCGGTTGCTTATCGTTGGCAAAAATTAGGTAATAACGGAATTTTGGAAAGTCTACCACGGCCACATACCTTTGCTTTAAATCGTCTGGCCGCGGTAGATGAACAGCAACGTCAATTAGTTCGTAATACTGAACAATTTCTGGCTGGACGACCAGCTAATAATGTATTGATGACTGGTGCACGTGGTACCGGTAAATCTTCTCTGGTTAAAGCACTATTGCACCATTATTCCGGACAAGGACTGCGGTTAATCGAAGTTGATAAAAGTGATCTGTTAACATTGCCTGTGCTATTATCTTTGCTTAAATCTCGCCCGGAAAAATTTATATTATTCTGTGATGATTTATCTTTTGAAACAGGCGAAGATAGTTATAAAGCTCTTAAAACAACCCTTGATGGTGGTTTATCGCAGCGCTGTGATAATGTTTTGGTGTATGCAACTTCTAATCGACGACACCTGATGCCGGAATATATGGCCGAAAACTTAGCTGCTCCGTCCGGCGGTGATGAAGTCCATCCGCAGGAAGCCATTGAAGAAAAGGTGTCTTTATCTGATCGCTTTGGTTTATGGTTAAGTTTTTATCCTTTTGATCAGGAAGCTTATTTGCAGGCGGTAAGCAATTGGTTGGAAGATGCCGGTCTGGAAATGGATGATATTAGCAGAAAAGCGGCATTAAACTGGAGTCAGAGTCGAGGCAGTCGTTCCGGTCGGGTTGCTTGGCAGTTTGTTTGTGACTGGGCAGGCAGAGAAAAAGAGCAACGAGTGTTATAAATTTTATTTGCCCAGTCTAAGCAATCCAATTTAACTTGTCCTTTAAAATTCTATTTTACATTTTTGCATAAGATAGGGTGCGAAAATCTGAGCTTATTGAGGATGTGTTCACTGATCAAACAAATCGGATTGCTGATGCTCAGGCAGTACTTGTACCGACCTTTCACCCTGTGCAAAGCGTATTTGCAGTTTTTGTCCCAATTTTAATTTAGTACCATCGCGAACAACATGCCCTTTTTGATCAGAAACAATACTGTAACCACGAGCCAATATGTTTGTCGGAGATACAGCTGCTAATAGTTGGATTTGTTGCTGTAATTTTTGCTGAGTCTGAGACAATACATTTTTCCAGTTTTGCTGTAATTGTATTTTTTTCTGTTGTAGATATTGTTTTGCAAAGTTAGTTTGTGGTTTTGCAGTATACAGCGCGCGCTGTTGTTGTAATAAAGTTTGCTGTTGCTGCCTGACATGTCTATACATATTCAAATGCAACTGTTTTTCAATGTCTGCTAGCTGTTGATGTTGTTGTAACCAGTTTTGTTGCGGATGTTTTAATTGCCGCGCTAGCCAGTCCAATTTTTGTGAGGCATCATAATAGCGTTGTTGCAAAAGCTGATATAAATGATTTTGCCATTGTTTAATTTGTTGACGCAAATGAGTCAAATCTGGGCTGACTAGTTCTGCAGCAGCTGTTGGCGTTGGGGCGCGCACATCAGCGACAAAATCAGTTAGGGTGAAATCAGTTTCATGTCCTACGCCACTGACGATAGGGATATGACTGGCAGCTACAGCACGTACGACTATTTCTTCATTGTAAGACCATAGATCTTCTATACTGCCGCCACCTCGACATATAATCAGTACATCGGCCAGTTGCTGGTTATTAGCTGTCTCAATAGCAGCAGCAATTTGTCGTTCACTACCCGTACCCTGCACGGCAGTTGGATAGACGATAATCTCAATACCACTGTGACGGCGTCGTAGGGTGGTTACCACATCACGCAATGCCGCAGCAGCCAGACTGGTGACAATACCCACTACTTTTGGCGAAGTAGGTAATAATCGCTTGCGCTCCTGCACAAATAATCCTTCAGCAGTCAGTTGCTGTTTTAAGCGTTCATATGTCTCGTATAACTGTCCCAAACCTTTATGACGTACGGCATTAATGGTAATTTGAAATTCGCCACGCGCTTCATAAATGCTGATTTTCCCGGCTATTTCAATATGATCGCCTTCCTGTAAGGGATGGCTTAATTGCTGGGCAATACCCTTAAATAATACACACCTGACCTGAGCTCGTGCATCTTTCAAAGAAAAATAGTAATGGCCGCTAACGGCTCGGGTTAAATTTGATATTTCTCCACCAACCCATAGACCAATCAAATTTTGTTCCAGTAATTGGCGAGCACAGGCATTTAATTCTGAAACGCTGATAGCAGCAGGTGTAAGTAAATCAGACATAGACACAGTTAAGTCATAAACAAATAAGCTTAAATATTATACGTGGTTTTAGCGTATTGTTCAGAGAAAGACTGCGACATGGTATAGTTATAACATGTTTGGTACTAAATGATGGATATGGGTGGATTAGCAAACGTTATTGAGCGTCACTGGAAATACCGTAATCAATTTCTTGCAGTATTGTTATGGCCCTTAGCAAGAATTTTTCAAAGGATTGCTGCGCTCAGACGCTTTTTTTATCAACATGGCTGGTTGAATGCGGCCAGTCTGCCATGTCCGGTGGTGATAATTGGTAATATACATATTGGCGGGGTAGGAAAAACACCATTGGTAGCAGCAATTGTGCGCGCTTTGCAAAAAAATGATATCAAAGTAGGGATAATTAGTCGTGGTTATGGTCGAGCCAGCAAGGATACGCTGGTTATTGATGAAGACACATTAGTGACGGCAAGTGGCGATGAGCCTCTGATGCTTTACCGACAACTAAAAGTGCCTGTGGCTGTTGGTACAACCCGTCTAGCAGCTGGCGAAGCATTATTTAGACTTCACCCTGATCTGCAAGTGCTGATAAGTGACGATGGTTTGCAGCATTATGCACTTAAGCGCGATTTAGAGATTGTGGTTTTTCCGGCGCGGGATATTGGTAAATCATTAGACTTATTGCCCAATGGACCTTTGCGAGAACCATTAGCGCGAATTAATGATGCAGACGGAATATTATTTAGTCAAGGAAATGCAGACGATCTGCATAATCCGGCAATCCGGCATTGGCTAGCTAATAAATGGTGCGGTTACGGTCGCTTACATTATGGTTCTTTATATCGTTTTAACCAGCCGGAGCAAACAGCCATTCCGGAAGATTTTATCGGTCAACGTTGTGCAGCAATAGCTGCAATTGGTCGTCCAGAGCGTTTCTTTCAAGCCTTAGAAAATTTGGGTATCGTATTATCAGAGAAAATTGCATTGCCCGATCATGCTCCGATTAGTGCATCTGATTGGCCGGATGCAGATGTGGTTTTTATTACGGAAAAAGATGCAATTAAACTTTCTCAACCACAGTCTAGAGAATTATGGGTTTTGCCATTAGAGGCTGAAATCATTCCGGATGTGGCAGCATGGATACAAGAACGGCTGCATCTAAAATAAATTATTACTGCTTGTTGGACATTGTTTAGCTGCTTATGCTGGAAAAATATGTCTTGATGAAGATCTAAGTGGTAGAATTTCCCGATCAGGTTATTTAGTAGCCTATTAGAATCTGAGCTTTATTATTAAAGATTAGTCTTACGACGAAGTAGGGTAGCACGAATCGACAAGAAGATAGTGAACAATAATAATTTTGTTACGGGTCTTCGTTGTTCCAAAAGGAAACGATATGCAAAAAAAATATCTGGATATTTTGGTTTGTCCGCAATGTCAGGGCAAGCTGGAGTGGCATGCTCCAGAACAGGAATTGTGGTGTAAGGCATCACGTCTGGCTTATCCGGTAAAAGACGGTATTCCGTATATGTTGGTTAATGAAGCGCGGCAATTAACAGCTGAAGAATGTGCTGCTGAAATATGAATGAATTTATTGTTCTTATTCCGGCACGGCTTTCATCTACTCGTTTGCCCAATAAAGCGCTGGCTGATATTCATGGTAAACCCATGGTGGTGCGTGTTGCTGAACGTGCTGCCCTGAGTAAGGCAAATCGTGTGGTGGTGGCAACTGATCACACAGAGATTCTTTCTGCTTGTAGGCAGCATGGAGTGGAAGCGGTGTTAACAGCTGCTGAACATGAAAGCGGTACCCATCGGCTGGCAGAGGCAGCAGCTATTTTGAATTTATCTGCTGAAACTTGTGTAGTAAATGTACAGGGCGATGAACCCCTTATTGAGCCGGAACTCATTAATGCCATAGCCTCTCAGCTACAGCAAAGTAATGCACCTATGGCAACAGCAGCTCATGCTTTAACTGATTTTGCCGATTTTATGGATCCTAATTGTGTTAAAGTAGTATTAGACAAAAATCAAAATGCGCTGTATTTCAGTCGTGCGCCTATTCCATGGCCTCGTGATGTTATGCGAAAAGGTGAAGAAATTATTCCTAGCACTGTGGCTGTCTACCGCCATATTGGTCTATATGGTTATCGAGTGAAATTTTTAAGTCAATATATTAGTCTGGCACCTTCTCCTTTAGAGCATATTGAATCACTGGAACAATTGCGAGTGTTGTGGCATGGATATAACATTGCCGTCCAAATCACTCAGCATGCTCCTGCTGCCGGGGTAGATACGGTTGCAGATTTGCAGCGGGTATTAACTTCCTGGGCGGAAAAAAATTAATCTGAAGCACCATTCTCATACTGATTAAGTAAAATCAAAGTCAATTCTTATTGCATTGTCTATTTCTGATGTATAAGATTATTTATTTACGGTTCTATCAAGTTATTACTACTAAATATATAAATTATTATGTAGCTATAAATAATGTAGCGACATAGCAGATAAAATCAAAACAAGGTAAATTCTTTTCAGCTTTTGTTGTATATCAATATTATTTTCAGGAAAATAAATGAATATTTTGTTATTAGGTGCTCCCGGTGCTGGCAAAGGTACACAAGCACAATTTATTACTGCTGCGTTAAATATTCCGCAGATTTCAACGGGTGATATGTTACGTGCTGCGGTGAAAGCCGGCACACCATTGGGACTGGAAGCCAAGCAAATAATGGATGCTGGCGGATTGGTGCGCGATGATATCATTATTGGATTAGTAAAAGAGCGTATTACTCAACCTGATTGTGCAAACGGTTTTTTATTTGATGGTTTTCCGCGTACTTTAGCTCAGGCTGAAGCAATGGAAAAAGCCGGTGTTCATCTTGATGCCGTGATAGAAATTGCCGTACCTGATGAGGTGATTATTGAACGTATGTCAGGTCGTCGCGTTCATCTTCCTTCTGGTCGTACTTACCATGTCATTTATAATCCGCCGAAGGTTAATGGTCAGGATGATGAAACCGGTGAAGCTTTAATTCAACGTGATGATGATCAGGAAGCTACCGTTAAAAAACGTCTAGCGGTGTATCATGAACAAACAGAAGTCTTAGTTGATTTTTATAATCATCAGCAGGGAGCTTCTGCGCCAAAATACATCAAAATAGATGGTACACAACAGGTTGATACGGTGAAAACGCAAATACAAGCCTCTTTGGGTTTGTGATGTTCTGCAAAGCTGCCTGATACATAGTATCAAGGCAGCTTTAATCTCATCAGACTGTCTACACCTAATAGTTAAAATGTCAATAAAGTAGAAGACAGAACTTATTTTTTCATACAATCACTGAATTTTTACCGGAGAGAATATCTGATGAAGTACGCTAAAACTATATTAACCACATTGCTGTTGGTTTGTAACTTGGCTTATGCTCGCAATGATGATGGTTACAACCAGTTCTACATCGGTCCGGATGAAGATACGCCATGGCAGGAACAGGTTGTAGCATTGCCTGCTTATCCGAAAGGAAATGAACAATGGGCTGATATTTATGTCAGCCAAACCTACAGTGGTAAGCCCAAAATCATGCTGGATAATATCATGATTAACACAGATAGAACTGTACACTATATTTTGAACCAGCAATCTGACGAGGGCATTAATAACATTACTGCCGAAGCCATCCATTGTAAAAGTCACAGTGTGAAAATATTCGCTTATGGTGAAGATGTTAATAAACGCTGGATTCAACCCCGCAAAAGTGATTGGAAAGTGATTGGTACGACCCTAAATCAATTGGACAAAGTTCGTTCAGTCTTATACCAAACATTTTGTGAAGATGGATTACCCTTTAACCAAAAAGAATTAATGGAACGTATCAAAACACGGGCAATGCGATAACAGAAAGTCTAATTTATGAGCTGGCTAAGCGATATTCATATTTGGTGGCTATTATTGATCGGTTTTTTTGCCGGATTGATGGATGCAGCTGTCGGTGGTGGTGGTTTGCTGCAAATACCCGGATTATTCAGTGCTTTGCCAGCGAGTACTAGCGTCCCAGCAGTGATGGGGGTAAATAAATTTGCCTCCGCCAGCGGAACTTGTGTCGCTGCAATGCAATATACCAGACGTATTCCGGTACCATGGGCGATGTTATTACCGGCAGCTGTGCTGGCTTATATTTGTTCTTATTTGGGATCGCATGTAGTAGTTTATTTACCTACAGCATGGTTAAAACCTACCATTCTGGTCATTTTGATATTAATGGCGCTGTATACTTTTTTGAAAAAGGATTTAGGTCAGATTCAGCGCCAAACCCAGCTTACCCGGCGTGAGCATGGTTTAGGTTTACTCATGGGCGCACTGATTGGCTTTTATGACGGGGTATTCGGTCCGGGTACAGGGAGTTTTTTGTCTTTTATTTTTGTGCGCTTCTTTGGCTTTGACTTTATTACAGCAACAGCATCTTCCAAAGTCATCAATTTGACCACTAATTTAGCTGCATTATGCTATTTTATTCCCAATAATTTTGTAATCTGGCACTGGGCGATACCACTTGCGATTGCCAATTTATGTGGCGGGGTGATTGGTGCCAAACTGGCGATGCGTGGCGGTAGTAAATTATTGCGCAAAGGCTTTATTATTTTGCTGTGTATCATGATTGGAAAATTTGCGCTGGATTTATTTCCTTCAGTTTTAAATTAGATTAATGACGTTTTTTTTGGAAAAACTCCTGTAATAATTGTTGGCTTTCTGCAGCCATTATTCCACCTAATATGGCAGTATGGGAATTGAGCTGGCGATTAGCGAATAGATTTATGACACTTCCGGCTGCACCAGTTTTGCTTTCTGTAGCTGCATAAATTACTCGTCTAACTCTCGCTTGTATCAGAGCGCTGGCACACATAGCACACGGTTCCAACGTGACATAGACATCGCAATGCTGCAATCTATAATTTGCCAGAGTTTTACCGGCAGCACTTAAGGCCTGTATTTCAGCATGGTGGCTAATATTATGGTCAGTGATACAACGATTAAAGCCAAAACCAACCAATTTATTTTCATGTACCACTATAGCACCCACTGGCACTTCATTTAATAATAATGCTTGTTGTGCTGCGTTCAGAGCATGCTGCATCCATTGCTGCATAATTGTTTCAACAGGAAATACTGCTACTGGCGGGTGTAATTTTAGCTGTTTGCGCCAGTATTCTTTTTCTGCTGAAGTTATGTTCTGTGCTGAACGATTCTCTGTTATGGCTATGAATTGCCATAATAAACTCTCGGTACAACCAGAACTGATGCTTTTAAATTGAAAAAATGCTGTTAGCGCGCCACGCAGTTGCAAATCTTCTACACTATTGATATCCAGATGTTTCAGAACAGCTATGGTTTTGGGTGCCAGCGGTGGCGTAGTTAACGGCGTTTTCATAAATAAAATGTTACTATAATTATTAGCATTTGGGTTCAAATGGGGATAGAAGCAAGTTTTAATTTATAGTTGATCACTAATTCAGGGAAAAACATATTTTTAACTATGCAACGTATCTAAATCTAAGAAATGTTAGTAGAAATATTATTGTTAACTTGCTCACTGAGCGCTTGCACAATAGCTGCCTGATGCACCTCATCACTATAACCCTGATTCTGTTCAGGACTAATTCCTAATTTCAAAAATAAAGCATTATCTTTCTCGACTTGAGGATTGGTTGTGGTGAGCAATTTATCCCCATAAAATATTGAATTTGCCCCTGCTAAAAAAGCCAGTGCCTGCATTTGCTCATTCATTTTTTCCCGCCCAGCTGATAATCGTATATGTGATTTAGGCATCATAATCCGAGCTACTGCCAGCATTCTGATAAAATCAAATGGTTCAATATCCTTCTCATCTGCTAATGGTGTACCCTTAACTTTAACTAAATTATTAATAGGAACACTTTCTGGATGTTCATCCAGATTAGCCAATTGAATTAATAAACTGGCTCGGTCTTTTAACGTCTCTCCCATGCCCAGAATTCCTCCTGAACAAATTTTAATACCAGCTTCTCTGACGTAAGCCAATGTTTGCAAACGTTCGCTATAGGTACGAGTGGTAATAATGTTTTGGTAAAATTCTGGTGAAGTATCTAAATTGTGATTATAGAAATCTAAGCCAGCATCGGCTAAAGCGTAAGCCTGTAGTTGTGTTAGTTGTCCCAAAGTCATACAGGTTTCCATGCCCAGTGCTTTAACTCCTTTTACCATCTCCAGTACATAAGGCATATCCCGCTTAGTAGGATGTTTCCATGCCGCGCCCATGCAAAACCGTGTTGCCCCTATTGCTTTAGCTGCTTTAGCTTTCTCAATGACTTTTTGAACTTCGAGTAATTTTTCTTTATCTAGTCCGGTATCGTAATGTATCGACTGCGGACAATATTTACAATCTTCAGGACATGCTCCAGTTTTTATTGATAACAGGGTAGAAATCTGCACTTTATTAGCATCAAAATATTGCCGATGTATTGTTTGGGCTTTGAAAATCAAATCATTAAATGGTAGTTGAAAAATTTCCATTACTTCAGGTAATGTCCAGTCATGACGAATGGCATTTGAAGACATAAAGCTTCCTTTAAACTATAAGCATAAATTGACATGACATCATAATGTCTAATGCTATCATGTCAATTAATTTCATGAATAAAGTTTGGCCTTAGATGAATTTTGTTTAGATTTTTTCCTGTAAAAGAAAAGTGTATGATTACTGTTTGGCTATAAGCTCAGATCAATCTGAAAAGGGAATCTATTATGAAAAGCTGCGTAATTATTAGTGGTCATAGTCGTGGTCTAGGTCGTGCTTTGACAGAATTATATCTGCGTCAGGGTAGAAAAGTTATTGGTTTATCGCGTAAGGGCTGGGAAGATTCCCCAGAAAAATTTGTAGAGTATTCGATAGACTTTACCGATCCAGAGGCCTTATCCGTTTTGTTACGTTCAGCTTCCTGGCAAAATAACCTTAGCGATATAGATGAATTAATATTGATTAATAATGCCGGGACAGTGGAACCAACAGCCTTGGCTGGACTGCAAGACAGCGAGGCTATTATTCATGCAATTAATATTAATGTTACGGCTCCCATTTTGCTTACCAATGCAGTTATTGCCATGGCAACACAAGCTACAGACATTCGTATTGCTCATATCAGCAGCGGTGCTGGCCGACATGCTATATCCGGCTGGAGCGTTTATGGAGCTACTAAGGCAGCTTTAGATCAACATGCCGCAGTGATAGCCACAGAACAACACAAGCATGTACGTATTGCCAGTATTGCCCCCGGAGTCGTGGATACTGACATGCAGCAAAATATTCGTGCTGCTGATGCTAAATTATTTCCAGATGTACAAAATTTTATTAATATGAAAGCAAATAACAAGTTACAAGGTACTACTGATACAGCACAATCAATTGCTACCATGATAGCGGCTGCAGAATATGGGCAGGTAGTGAAACGAGATGTAAGAGAATAAATTGAGCTTTGTTATAATAGTTTCCTTTTGCTTTTCTGAGCTGCTTTAATGACTACAGATGCCTATCAACTACAGTTAAATAACAAAGAGCACTATTTTAACAGTCTGTTTACTGATTGTAATTTACCAGCTTTGGAAATTTTTCCTTCTGTTGCAAAACACTATCGTATGCGGGCTGAGTTCCGCATCTGGCACGATGATGACTCTTGTTGTTATGCCATGTTTTCAGCCGGAGACAAAGCTGGTAAGGGTAAAGTTCATAAATTAGAGAATTTTGATGTTGCCCATCATCATATTAATGATTTGATGCCGAAATTGCTGGAACAAATCCGGCAACTACCGATTCTGCGTAATCGCCTATTTCAGGCTGAGTTTTTAACAACGCTGGCGGGGCAAACGCTCGTAACCTTGATCTACCATAAGGTTTTGGATGACGAATGGAGTCTTGCAGCCAATCAGCTGGCTAACCAACTTGGAATTTATCTAATCGGACGCAGTCGTGGGCAAAAAATTGTGGTCAATCAAGACTATGTGCTGGAAAAATTAACAGTTCACGATGAAGTGTTTCAGTATAAACAAATGGAAGGGAGTTTTACTCAGCCAAATGCTGAAATTTGTCAGCATATGCTTAAGTGGGCTTGTGATGTAGCTAAAGAAATCCCTCACGGTGATTTACTGGAACTGTATTGTGGCAATGGCAATTTTACTTTGCCTTTATCCCGCCATTTTAAACGTGTTCTGGCTACCGAAGTGTCCAAAACATCCGTACAGGCTGCACGCTGGAATATAGCCACAATGGGAGCAAAGAATATTGCGCTGGCACGATTATCTGCTGAAGAATTTACGCAGGCGTATCAAGGTGTGCGTTTATTTAAGCGTATGACTGATGAAAAAATTGATCTGAACAATTATGCATTCAGTACAGTATTTGTTGATCCTCCCAGAGCTGGTATTGACGAGCAAACGCTTAGATTATTGCAGAATTTTGATAATATTATTTATGTTTCCTGCAATCCGGTAACTTTGCATGCTAATCTCCATACCTTGATGCAAACACATATGCCGAAACGAGTCGCTTTATTTGATCAATTTCCCTTTACGCCACATATTGAATCAGGGGTCTGGTTACAGCGCCAATAATATAAACTTTGACGTTAAGCATGTTGGTTGGTGGTTGGTTTGATCATGGAGATATAAAAAAAGACTGCTTATTGGAAGCAGTCTTTTTATTCATATTAACACAATTATTTTTGTTCTTCGGTTTGTACTTTTTGACGTAAACGTAAGCCTAATTCACGTAATTGTTTTTCATCTACATGATTTGGCGCATCTACCAGTAAATCCTGTGAACGTTGTGTTTTCGGGAAAGCAATAACATCACGAATAGATTCAGCTCCGGCCATTAAGGTTACCAATCGATCCAGACCAAAGGCCAGACCGCCATGAGGAGGAGCACCGTATTTCAGATTGCTGAGCAGGAAGCCAAATTTATTTTGCTGTTCTTCGGGACTGATATTTAATGCAGCAAAAACTTTTTCCTGTATATCTGCACGATGAATACGGATTGAACCACCACCAATTTCCCAGCCATTTAATACCATATCATAGGCGCGAGCAAGACAGTTTTCGGGATCTGTAGCCAGCAAATCTTCATGACCGGCTTTCGGTGCGGTAAATGGATGATGCATAGCTGACCAGCGGTTTTCTTCTTCATCATATTCGAACATAGGAAAATCCACTACCCATAACGGACGCCATTCATCAGTAAAATAGCCATTTTCGCCACCGTGCTCATGACCAATTTTGATTCGCAGTGCGCCTATAGCTTCATTAACCACTTTTGCCTTATCCGCACCAAAGAAGATAATGTCACCATTTTGGGCATTGGTTTTTTCAATAATGGTTTGCAATACCTGATCAGATAAGAATTTAACAATGGGTGATTGTAGGCCACTATCTTCAGTATTATTGATTTTGCTGATGTCATTAACTTTAATATAAGCTAATCCTTTGGCGCCATAAATACCCACAAATTCGGTATAGGTATCGATTTCTTTACGACTTAATTTGGCACCATTTGGCACGCGTAACGCCACAACCCGACCATTTTTCATATCAGCAGCAGCACGGAATACTTTGAATTCTTCCGTTTTCATTTCTTCGGTTAACTCTGTAAATTTCAGATCTACGCGTAGATCCGGTTTATCAGAACCATACCAATACATGGCCTCGTTCCATGTCATGCGTGGGAATTTAGGCAGATCAATCGTCAATGCTTCCTGAAAAACAGTTTTTACCATGTTTTCAGTAATATCCATGATTTCTTCTTCATTCAGAAAAGAAGTTTCAAGGTCAATCTGGGTAAATTCTGGCTGACGATCAGCACGTAAATCTTCGTCACGGAAGCATTTGACGATCTGATAATAACGATCAAAACCAGCTACCATCAGAAGTTGTTTAAATAACTGCGGAGATTGTGGTAAAGCAAAAAATTCACCCGGAAATACCCGACTGGGTACTAGATAATCTCGGGCACCCTCTGGAGTTGAACGGGTTAACATAGGTGTTTCGATATCTATAAAACCCTGACTATCTAGATAGCGACGCACGCTCATAGCTACACGATAGCGCAAACGCAGATTGTTTTGCATGATCGGGCGACGTAAGTCAATGATGCGGTTAGTCAGGCGAACATTTTCACTAATATTTTCATCATCAATTAAAAACGGAGGAGTAGCCGCTGTATTTAAAATTTCGATTTCTTTAGCCAGTAGTTCAATACCACCGGAGATCATTTTGTCATTTTTAGTGCCTTCTGGACGAGCGCGAACACGTCCAGTAATGCTTAAAACGTATTCATTTCGAGCAGAATCAGCCAATGCAAATGCTTCAGGAGTATCGGGATCAATGACTACCTGTATAATGCCTTCGCGATCGCGTAAATCAATAAAGATGACGCCGCCATGATCACGACGCCGATGCACCCATCCTTTGACAGTGACGGTTTGATCCAGATAGTTTTCATTAATTAGACCACAATAGTTTGTTCGCATCTTAATGCCTTTGTTACTGTAAATTACAATAAATTAGATTATAGGAAATCTTGTCGGTAATGATTAGTGAGTTTTGCTATTCTTATGTGCAAAAATATCGTGCAATTTCGGTTGCGGATGTTCATCTGGTTGAACCATACCTAATGAAATAACATATTTAAGCGCATCATCAACGCTCATATCAATTTCATGCACATCATTATGATGCACCATAATATAGTAACCACCTGTTGGATTTGGTGTGGTGGGCACGTAGATAGGTATATAGTCTTCACCAGATTTGCTGCCAAAATGATGGGGCAGAGTGTTGCTAATTTCAGTAGGAATATGCCCGGATACAAAACCAATTGTCCAAATATTTGCCTGCGGAAAAGGGACCAGTACTGGTGTTTTGAAAGACTGACGAGAATCAGACAACAAAGACTCAGATACTTTTTTTACGCCAGAATAAATGCTTTTGACAACTGGTATTCGCCCCCATAATGCATCCCAAATGGCTAAAACTCTGCGCCCAAGCATATTAGCTGTCATCAGGCCAGTCAAAAACACCACCACCATGGCTATCAATATACCTAAACCAGGAATTTTAAAGCCAAAAATAGCTTGTGGTTGCAATCTGGCAGGTAAAATGGTGATCAAATGATCTGCAATATCAATAATATAACCAATCGCCCAAATGGTTACTATAATAGGCAACCATACCAATACACCCATAAGCATATATTTTTTAAATGATTTTTTAAGTTTTCCGCCCTCGGCAGGCTGTGGTGACATAGTTGGGTGCATTCCTTACATTAAAAATGAATTTGACGATATAAAATTTTATATTATACCTATATCCTGTCATTTTTACAGTGGAAATTGGTAAATGCTGTTTGACTTAATTAACAGATAATTGTGATTCAAAATAAACTAGACAGTATCAAACCCATTATACCGACACTATTGTTCTTATAATTTTCTTTTTGAGATAGTTTACATTTTATCTAAACAACAATTTCATTCAGTAAATTTTTTACTAATTAAAGTTATTCATCTGTCTGTGCAAAATTGGTCTTTTGATTTTTTTTAATACATTGCAATAATTTAATATTTTACGCCATAATGCATCTGACATAAAAATCCATAAATTTAGTTGATAGATGAGTGACTGCCTGTGGATATTGGACTTCTGCGTAAAAAGCGCCCAGTAAAATTAGCCCCATGGCTGCCGTGGTGGGTTGCTGGCGTATGTTTATCTTTCACACTGCCACAAAATAATTATCAGAACTGGCTTATAGGAATTTTGTTAACAGCCTTGCTGACCATGATAACTAAATGGAAATGGTGTCGTAACTGTTGTTGGTTTGGTATCGGTGTTATTTTTGCTATGTGGCGTACACAGTTGGTAATACAGCAGCAATGGCCATTGAATACTAAAGCTGAGATTCAAGAAGTTAATCTTGTTGTGACTGATATCGCTCAAACTGACCGTTCTCGAAGCCGGTTTCAGGCGCAGGTGCAATTACGAGATGGAAGTATACAGAATTGGCTATTTACAGATTATGCTAAACAAACGTGGCTAGCTGGTAGTGAGTGGCGAGTCAAAGCCAGAGTACGTGCCATTATAGGTGAGAACAATACTGTTGGTTTTAATCGCGAAGCATGGGCATTAGCTAATCATATTGGAGCTGCAGCAACTATTAAAGGTAATCGGCTACCGATTAAATCTGCTAATCGTTGGGAGGGTACTTTATCCAGATGGCGGGCTAAATTAGGGGAAAGATGGCAAAAGCAACATAAAAATTATCCGCAGGGTGTTGCTTTGCTTAAAGCCTTAGCGGTTGGCGAACAATCAGCTTTACCAGCGCAAGCATGGCAGATTTTTCGACCCTTAGGTTTGAATCACCTAGTCAGTATATCTGGCTTACATGTGGGCATGTTAGCCATGCTGGCAGCGTGGTTGTGTGGCAAATTACTGCATTTTATTCCTTTGCCTGTGCAACAACCGTGGATCTATAAGCGAATAGCGGCAGTGATTACCGCCATCATTTACAGTGCACTAGCCGGTTTTGCGGTGCCAACACAGCGCAGCATGCTTATGATCATTATTTTGGCCTTAACATGGCGACGCGGCCATCTGACAGCTATGCAATCTTGGTGGTTAACCATAGCCATAGTATTGCTGGTAGATCCTTTGGCTGTTTTAAGTATAGGATTTTGGTTATCTTTTTTATTGGTTGCTGCATTAATATGGTCTGGAGAAGGTGTTGGTCAGTTACCTAAATGGCAGCAACTATTGCAATCACAATGGGCAGCGGGCTTAGCATCATTGGTTTTGGTAGCCAATATATTTGGTTCTGTTCCATTAATGTCAGCACCAGTAAATGCAGTTGCCATTCCATGGTTCACTTTAGTATTAGTACCAATGGCTTTAATTTCATTAATTGTACCTTGGTCTTTTTTCTCTACTTTGGCTGCATGGGTAGCTGAAAATACCATGCAGGTTTTGTATACAATAGCCAATTATGCACCCGAGTACTATCCTGCTCATGCACCGATAGGTTTATGGCTGTTAGCCATTATTAGTATTATTATTTTATTGCTGCCTCGAGGATTTTTTCTCCGTCCATTATGTCTATTGATTCTAGGCTTATTGCTAACATATCGTCCACCCAAACCTTCAGTCAATGAAGCTACAATTCGGATATGGGATGTTGGTCAAGGTTTAGCTGTTAGCGTGAGCACAGCCAGACACGAATTATTATTTGATACAGGTACGTTATATGCGGCGCAATCAGCACTATTACCCAATCTTCAGGCAGCCGGAATCAGATCTTTAGATAGTTTAGTGTTATCGCATCATGATGCGGATCATGATGGTGGCGCCATGCTGATAAAAAACCAATTGCAACCTCGGCAAATTTATGCTGGTCAAGCTAATAGTTATTCTTTTCAGGCGCAGCATTGCGAGGGTGGTACAAGCTGGCAGTGGGATGGGGTATGGTTTGAGTTTCTTAATTTACCTGTCGATAAAGAAGCAAAAAAAAATGATCGAAGTTGTGTATTACGGGTAGTCAGTGCCGGCAAAGCCATTCTAATTACTGGTGATTTGGGTAAACGTGGGGAACAGGCATTGGTGGCGAAATATGGAGACAAGCTTTATAGCCAAATTTTGATCTTGGGTCATCATGGCAGTCGTACCTCTAGTGATCCTGTATTTATACAAACGGTTCAGCCAGATTTTGCTATTGCCAGTGCTGGCTTTGCTAACCACTACAATCATCCACATAAGCAAATACAAGAACTCATAAAGCAAGAAAATATTGAGTTATTCCAGACGGGAAGAATGGGTGGTTTACAAACGACATTATCTGCCAAACCCATCCGGTGGCAATTATTAAGCACTAAGCAAGCATACTGGCAGCGTAAACCAATGGAAAAACCCGAAAATCGATAGTAATCAATTTACGATATCGGCGTATAATATAATCACTTTTTCAATATGTTGTGTTGGGATAGATATGTGTTGGCGAAAATATATTGGGTTAAGTATTTTGTTTGGTTTATTGCTTACTGGCTGTGCCACACCCGAACAGAAAGCCGCCAAAGCCGCTGCAGAAAAAGCTGCTCAACAAAAATTACAATTAGATTTAGCTGCACAATGTGATGCACGTACTGCCGAATTGATGCAGCTCCAAATGCAAAATCCAGCATTTTTTACAGATCCTCTTAATGCCAAAACAGCTCAAGAGTATCGACATAAAGTCAATCTACCCATGTTCCAGAATTGCTATAAACTGGCTTGGGATAATTATGTCAATAAAATGCGAGTTGAGCAGTTGCGTACATGGGAAATGCAACGTAATTGGGATGATGATCTGAACTGGAGAATGTTTCGTCCGCGTTTATGTCGCGGTATCCATAATGGCCGTTCTATCGTGTATCGTTGTTAAATTTAAACATAATTCTCGTAAACCATTATGCCGACAAATTTAATTTTGCTGTTAATCGCTCTAGATTTTATGAGTAAAAAAAACTGCATCTTAAACCTTATTTAAGGAAAGAATGCAGTTTTTTTATGAAGTCATCATTTTACTCACTTAATACATCAACACCTTTAGGTGGAGTAAATTTAAATATAGAACGATCGAATTTAGGTTTGGTATTGATATTGCTGAAAATAATTGTAGTCTGGTTGCCAAAACTATCTTTCAAATCCATTTTTGCCAGATTATCGCCACGAAACCCAATACGAATATTTTGATAACCAGTATTATTACGCTTAGGT
The DNA here is from genome assembly GCA_946481965.1 of uncultured Neisseriaceae bacterium. Classification (GTDB taxonomy): domain Bacteria; phylum Pseudomonadota; class Gammaproteobacteria; order Burkholderiales; family Neisseriaceae; genus Snodgrassella. The sequence continues at coordinate 24,003 of CAMLPN010000006.1, forward strand.
TTCGCCCGAATATAGTTAATCCCTTCCGCAGAGCCATCTTCAGTTAGTGTATAGTTTGCATTTAATGCTGATTTATTGGAAAGAATTGCTGCAGGAGAATCACCGATTGTTTGATTCTGAGGTCTCTTGGTTACCTGTGCCAGATCCTGATCATATAACCAGACATTTTTACCATCACCAACTATAGTTTGTTTGTAGGGTTTGATGTATTCCCAGCGGAAGAGACCCGGTCGTTGTATAGAAAAATTACCAGAAGTGGTTTGCAATCTTTTTTTACTTTGAACAGTTTGAGTAAATTGTCCAGAAATACCATCTGTATCATTGTTAAATTTATGTAACGTCTCAAGCCCACCTGCCATAACAGATGCACAAGCATACGCAATAAATGTTGTAACTATGGTTTTACCTAAAATTTTCATTCATTATTCCTTTGATTTGAGCATTCGTTAACCACTTATTTCTAAATAATACAGCATAAAGTTATATATCTTATATTCGCATTGTAAGCTATAGCACAATAATGATCTATTTTAAACAGAAAGACAGGATAAATTTATTTGCTAAAATTTCATTTTTCATTGGCATGAGATAAAACAGTCAGAATTAAACTGTTATTTGCATGCTAATAACATGAATAAAATTAAAGCGCTCAATTTGATTCGTGTAATTGTTGTCGAACCGCCATCAATGCAAATCCAAGTAAGTTTTTACCACGCCAAGTCAGTGGATTGTCTATATTAGAAGTATTTTCGGCTAAACCTATGCCCCATATTTTGTCTACTGGACTTGCTTCAACTAATATTTTTTGTTTTGTAGATAACAAAAATTCAGCTAAGCGCTTATTTTGCGAAAATTTAGCCACATTGCCTGCTATCACTATTGAAGAACGATGTTCATTCCATATTGCAACATCAAATCCTTTTATTTTGCGTCCCAATGATTTGGCTAACGAAGGACTTTTTGCTTTCAGAATTTCAGCCAATATTTGTTCATCTTCAAATAGTTTCGCCTTCGCTGCCATCATATAATGCTCTGCCGTTGGATAATAAACACCATCTACTTTAAAACTACTTGCAAACCATTGACTAAGGCAGGCTTTAGTGATCTCGTTTGTTGGCAAATTTTGCTTATGCCCCCAAAAATATAAATATTTGAAGCGTTTTCCAGCCCGGTATTTTTTACATAATTCGGTAATGTCCATCATTCAATACCTATTATCAGCCTGATAGCATGGCTGATAGATTTAACAATACTAAAAAGCTATTCAGCTAGCATAGTACCAAAGCTGATTAATAGAAAGCCATGAGTTGAGAAGTCACTATTTCATTGCTGCACTCAAGGCACTGACGTTTGAGCGAAACATATCAAGATAAGTTGCTGCCGGAGCACCTTTACTTAAGGCATCTGAATATAATTGACCAGAAATTTTTATCCCAGTCTCTTTACTAATACGCTGTATCATTTTCGGATTTTTAATATTTTCTACAAACACCGCTTTAATATTCTGATTACGAATTTGATTAATGATTGACGCTACCTGGCGAGCAGACGGTTCTGCATCTGCACTTACACCTTGGGGTGCTATGAAGGTGATCTGATAACGCTTAGCCATATAACCAAATGCATCATGACCTGTAAGAACTTTACGTTTCGAGGCGGGAATAGCTGCAAATGCTTTGGCCGCCCATTGATGTAACTGGTTTAAACGTTGTTCGTAGTTGGCTAGTCGTGACTGATAATAAGCTTTACCGGCAGGATCAATTTTTATCAGCGCATTAGCGATATTGCGTGCATAAGTATGCATTAAAACCGGATCATTCCATACATGTGGATCGTATTTATGTTGGTGATCATGTTTATGATTCCCATCATTCAAAACTTGTGGTTGAATTCCTTGTACTGCATATATTACAGGCACATGACTTTGTTCAGCAGCACGCTGTAAAGATAAAGATTCAAGTCCATAACCATTCAGTAATATTAATTTAGCACTGCGCATCTGCCGCAAATCTTTGCTCAACAACTGATACATATGGGTATCCTGATCAGCACCAATCAAGGTGGAAACCTGAATCCTGTCACCGCCAATTTGTTTGGTAACGTCGCCGAGAATACTGAAGCTGGCTACTACCGGCAATGGTGCAGCCTGTACAAGATGTATAAAAACACTCAAAAATGTAAAAGATAGAACAGAAATAATACGTCTCATATAATTTTATCCAGATGGGTTTTCAGATTAAATGTTTAGACTACATGGTGGCGACTACGTCGATAGAGTTGCCATAAAATGCCATTTTCGGTACCAATAAAAAGAGAAATAATATAAATTAGTCCACAACATAAAATAATTGCCGGCCCTGAGGGCAGATCAATGTAATAAGACAGTAATAAACCGGTAAAACCACATAAGCCAGCTAAAAATGCCGCCAGTACCATTGTCCAGCCCATTGTCTTACTCCATAATCTGGCTGTAATAGCAGGTAACATCATTAAACCTACAGACATTAATGTCCCTAATGCTTGAAAACCTGCTACAAGATTAAGTACCACCAGTATCAGAAATAGAATATGCCATAATGACCCTTTGCCGTTTACTGAGCGCAAAAATAAAGGATCGACGCTTTCCATCATTAGCGGGCGATAGATGATGGCAAGCACTATCAACGTAAAACTGGAAACCAATGCCACTAAAGTTAGTGCTGGCAAATCTATAGCCAGAATAGAACCAAATAATAAATTTAAAAGATCAACGCTATTACCGTTTTTGCTAACTAATACAACTCCTAAAGCCAAACAAGTCAGAAAAAATGCGGCAAAACTGGCATCTTCTTTTACATGGGCAAAACGACTTGCTAAACCAGCTAACAAAGCCATACACAGCCCGGCAATAAAACCACCTAAGCTCATGGCAGGCAGGCTTAATCCAGCTATCATGTAACCAATTGCCGCTCCCGGTAAAATAGCATGTCCGAGGGCGTCGCCCACCAGACTCATGCGTCGCATCATTAAAAACACGCCAACTGGAGCGGTGCCAATTGCCAGAAACACAATCGATGTCAATGCATAACGCATAAATTCATAATCAACAAAAGGATTTAACATGATTATTTTCGTGAAGTTTATATAAATGATTAAAAAATTAAATTTGCTTTGCTAACTGGTAATATTACTGTACCTATTTGTAACTATTTCATAGTTTTTTACTTATAACACTTTATACAGATTAATAAATATTAGTTTTATCAATTTGTTAGAACTTTATTTAAAATTCTGAAGTTTTACTATTAGATCCCACTTTTCCAGGCTAATATTTCAATTAGCAGCATATATTTTCAGTTTGGCTTGATATTTAAGGTCAAAAAAGCTTCTCTTTTTTTCGATAAATAGTTACTCACAAAAGGCAGAGTAATCCTCAATATTATCTGTGACACCACTGATTCTGTTCTGGTTGCTGCATAGTAATCTGGGCTTGGTGTAAATGGTTTTCAGTCAGGACTTTACTGGTTTCACCCGCTGCAATTACTTTTCGAGCTAGTAATAGCGAATAGGGGAAGTATATTTTCACTTGCTGATAATCATGTAACACTGTAATCACTGTACATTGATGCTGTTTTTGATACTCTCGGATAATATGAAGTAAAGCAGTAGTGGTAGCTTCATCCACGGCATTGAAAGGCTCATCCAGCAATAAGAATTTTGCTTGCTGTATGAGCATACGTGCCAGCAAGACGCGTTGAAATTGTCCGTTCGATAATTGAGCAATCGGCCGGTGAATGAAATTGCTCATACCTACCTGTTCAATTGCAGCATAAACTCGCTGTTTGAAAGTAGTGTTAACGTCTTTAAAAAAACCTATTTCATACCATAGACCCATTGCAGCCAGTTCAAAAACGCTCATGGGCTGACTGCGATCAATATCCGATTGCTGTGGTAAATAGGCTATATCTGAACGGCGCAAATTGTTCCATAATATCCGGCCACTATCGGTTTTAACTAAGCCCATTATGGCTTTTAATAACGTAGATTTACCTGCACCATTAGGACCTAAAATAGCCCACATTTCATTATTACTGAAAGTAAGATTGATGTGATGAATGGCCGGGCTGTGACGATAGCTAACAGTGACATCATTCAGTTCAATACTCATAAAGCACCAATTGCCCAGGCATACATAGCCCATAACCCAGCCAAAAGCAGACTAACCCAGCATAAACGTTTAACAGCGCTGCTAAGCAGTAAAGAAAACATATAGACCCTTATCAAGATTAAGTTTAAAAATGTTACTATATAACATTACATCAATGATACATTATAACAATAATAATACTCAATTCTTTTGAACGGTAACTTACTTAAAATGACGGTAATGAGTCAGAGTACGTATTAGTAAACGATTTGGATGTAAGGCTTGCTGCAATTTCGCAGATAAAGGCGATGGAAGACCCAGAATAGCAGCAGCGATAGCTTCGGCACAAAGCGGTGCCGTCGCCAGACCACGGCTGCCATGAGCGGTATTGACAAAAGCGCCCGGAAGCCAAGGGCAAGGGGTAGTGACAGGATAATTTTTATCATGTTTCAGTTTGGCATAGACATCAAGCATACTTTTCGTGTCACCAATGGGCCCAACTACCGGTAAATGATCATAAGCATCACATCGTAATGCTGCATGTCCCTGTGGTTTGGTCGTTTGTTGCAAATCATTGGCTAAAGCCGGTAGCCATTCGGTTAAGTGCTGCCAGTTAATTTGTTCATCGCTCAGAGTCAGAGTGTCATTATTGTTATTGGGATGAAAAGTTGCTCCAAAACACATTTTATCTTGCCAGACAGGTGTAATATAACTTTTACCACTTAATGCACATTTTAAGCCTTCAGCATAGTCACCCGGATTTGCTGTGGTCGTTTGGCCACGGATTACTTGTAATGGCCAACCAACAATAGGGTCTAACTGATTACTTTGTGCTCCGGCACAAATGACAATATGAGAAGAATGGATAACTTCCTCTACACGGTCTCTTAGGTATGTAACCTGCCAGCAATCACCGTTATGAGCAAGTTGTTGTACCTGAGAATGTGTTAATACATTAATCAGAGGATGAGCTAGCAGGACTTGTACTACACTACGTGGGTTAGCCGTTACCCCAAAAGGCCACCATAAACCTCCACTGGGTAAATCAATACCGGCTAATTTAGATGCCTGAGCAGATGTAACAGATTGGTATAACTGACTATCTGGACGTTTTGAAGCTAATTGTTGATTACGGAATTGCTCATCAGCACTGAAATCCAAATGTAGTACACCACAGTCTAGTCTTGGTGCGCCTGTCTGCTTTAATAAACTCAGGCTATAGGCATAACCTGAAAGTAATAATTCAGTTTGTGCAGTAGGGTTGGGAGAAAATTTTGCATACAGCAGCCCCTGATGATTTCCAGAACCAGCAGTGGCAATTTCATTTTGTTCAATTACGGTAACCGCTATATTTCTTTGTGCCAGCGCAAAAGCTGTACTGGCACCGGCTATACCAGCACCGATCACTACTACAGATTGTACTGGTATTAGTTCAGGTATCGTTAACCACGGTTTTAGCTTTGCAGGCTGATGTTTTAGTGCAGAAGAAATACACCGGTTATATGCTGACCATTGCTCATAAACATCTGGTCGGATAACAAGTAATTTTCCTTTGAAAAAAGGACAGGCATAAACTGGCTGTTGTTGCCAGAATGCTCTGGCTTGCTGCAATAGACATAATATTTTTTGGCCTTCAGGTGTTTCTGCATTCACATCCAGTGGCCAATGTTCAGAAATTATAATTAATTCAGGCTGCTCATCATTAATTAATTGTTGACTCAAACGATCAGCCTGTGGCCATTCCTTATAAAAATAAGTACTCATGGTTTATTTGCCGGATTATTGGCTTCAGAGTCAGAACTGGCTCCCTGATTAAGCCATTGCCATTGTTGTTGCAAAGTTTGTCGCAAAGTATCATGTTTTTGCTTAGAAGTATGCAGGCCAGCAGTAAGTCGCTGATAATCAATAGTAAAGCTTGGATGCTTAAAGGTGCCATTAATTCGTAAAGGTAAATAATTTAACGAATTTCCACTGCGTGTAGCTACCAGAACATTGAAATCCATTTGCTGTTGCTGCCATTTTATATTGCCGTTACCTTTTATATCAAAGTTATCAGCATGTAACTGGAGATGGCTATTCTCAGTAAAAGAATTATTGATTGGCAAATTTAGCTTGATGGACTGAAATGGGGTATAGTTAGTTTCGTTGTAGGACAATGCATTCTGATTATCGCTGTGCTGTAAGATATTATTAATATCTATACCGTTCCAGACCCCTTTGCGAATCTGGATTTTGGCATTACCAGTTATATTAGCCAGCGATTTTTTCCAGGATATGCCACTACTGTGCAGATCTATATCTACATCACCCTGACCATCAAGATTATTAAAACCAAACATGTCCTGCATAAATGATTTTATTTGTATGTCTGAAACATGTTGTTTTGTTTTCCAGCTCATAGGAATACTATTGCTGATGTGTAACATGCCTGTTGTTTCGCCACCATACAAATGAAGATTAAGCGGATCAATGGTTAAATTTTCAGCGTCAGCTGTTAATGTGGACTTTACCTGATTAAATTGTACCGTTAGTGTTTGCAAAACATTGGTATTGAATTGAAGTTCGATAATGCGGTTTTTAAACCATTTCTGCCATAAATTTTGCCAGTTTTCTGGTAATGAAGTTAACGGATTTTCCAGATATGGACGTAAATTTAGTTGTGCTAAATTGACAATACCGCTTAATTTGACCTTTTTCCCTTCTTTATGATAATTCAATGATACACTTAACGGCTGATTATCAAATTGTCCTTGTAAATTGATCTGAGTATTACCAGTCTTGTCGCCTTCAACCGTGCCGTTCAAATCACTAATAAATCGAGAGTTAGGGAGTTGGTTAACACTATCCTGATGACTATTGACGGAAAGATTATTAATTAGCCAATGCTCAGCATCCTGCCATGACAATTGTCCATTAAAGGTAAGAGCTGTTTGATAGAAGTTATTTTGCCAGCCACTATCAATCTGAAACTGTTCTATAGACCATTGATTTTTGCTCCAGTTCGCATTACTTGCCGTTAATGTAGTATTGACATTATTCTCCCCGAACTGAGCAGTGGCTACGCCTGTAATTTGCGGCAGTAACAATGTACCAAAACTAAATTTCCAGTTTTGGCCAGTACCTGAAATGTGAAATTGATGTTGCTGACTTTGCCATTGCCATTGGACATGTCCTGTCTGTAATAAGTGGTCTTTTGAATTCAGACGAGCATCAAAACTCCATTGACCAGTGCTTTTACCCAGCCACGGTGATTCAGTTTCGATATTAAGCTTAACATCCTGCCATTGAATTGCTGCGTGAGGACGATAAATACCATTAATTTGAAAATTTAGGTTGGCTAGATGGTTGCCACTGAGCAAACCATTGGATTGTAAAGCGCTACTATTATTATCTATTGTAGAGAATTGTAAATTTAAATTACTGATTTGTTGTAATTTATCTTCATTTTGAATACTGACATGAGCATTTTCAACGATAAATCGATTTACATGTAAACGATCGGCTGAATTGGAATACTCAAACAAATTTTGCACATTCCATTGTCCCTGTGGACTCTGGATCATATTAATTTGCGCATTAAATAACTGCAACTTCTCAATAATCGGCTTACCAAACAAACTTTGCCAGCCCAGACCTATTTTCACCGTTTTAACGAGCGCTATCTCACTATGATCATTAGAATTATTTAGACGCAAATTATGCAGAGTAACCGTAGGGCGAGGAAAAAGCGAGCGACTTATATCCTGATCGAACACCACCTGTTGACCATTTTTAGCGACCACCATGTCAACATGTTTCTGAATTTTTTCAGCATTAAATAAATATTGCAGTATCGCTATATCAATAATCAACAATAATAACAGCGTTAAGCAACTAAAAACGATTAATTTTAGCCAAAACTTACCAGAATGCAGTAAGGAAATCATATTTTGCAATTACACTTAATCAGGAAATAAAACTAGGACAAAAGCCCAAATAGCTCAGATAAACAAAACAATTGGCTAGCCCAGATAGTAGCCAGCAATAAACCTTCAAATTTGTACTTCTCAATCTAAAATTTTATATTAAGTTCGCCCCCTACGAATTCAAATAATGTATCGGAAAATGCCCCATATAGATTACGTTTTCACTGATTCGTTTTGCGTCAGTATCAGTGACTGCTGCAAAACGAAGCCAAGATTTTTGTTAATTAATGAAATCATCAATATTAAGCTAACTAAAATTTATTCCAAAATTCAAACAGAACAGTAATCGTTTCAATTCAAATCGATAAATAAAATTGCATTATCTTAAAATATTATCAGTGAATTTCAGTTGTTTCAAAAAGATGAAACTCTTAGAGGTTTAATTATTTTGGTTTAAGTGCGAACCAATAATTGGTAACAATTGTGCCAAAATTTTCGGATTGGCTGCTACGATATTGCCAGTGTTAAGCCAGCTTTGCTCCCCCTGCATATCTGTAACAATGCCACCAGCTTCCTGAACGATCAAAGCGCCACCAGCTATATCCCATGGTTTGAGATTAAATTCAAAAAAACCATCCACCCGTCCACTGGCTACGTTACATAAATCTAGAGCAGCAGAGCCTTCACGTCTAGCACCTGCTGTTTTACTAAGTACATCTTTTAATATGGCCAAATAGGTATCCATGATAGATTGATCCACAACCGGAAATCCGGTAGCAATCAAGCTGCGCAGCATATCAATTCGATTGCTAACCCTGATTCTTTTATCGTTTAACAAAGCGCCTTGGCCACGACTAGCTACATAAAGATCATTTTGTTCTGGTGCATATACCAATGCCTCAGCTAAGACGTTCTTATGAAACAATGCCATTGAAATGGCATATTGTTTATGTCCATGCAGAAAATTTGTTGTTCCATCTAAAGGGTCAATTATCCATTGATATTCAGCTTTATTTTCACCCAAAAATCCAGATTCTTCACTTAAAATAGCGTGATGAGGATAGACTTCCTGTATGGTATTGATAATAATATTCTCCGCTTCACGATCTACTTCGGTAACAAAATCATTACTTGCTTTATTATCAACTTTAATATTACTTAAATTACCGCTGGCACGATGCATCATCTGACCAGCTTTACGTGCAGCTTTCCAGGCTGTAGTTAAAATAGGGTTCATACAGATTCTCATAATAGGGCAATATATGCCTTGATATTTGGATATATTCAATTAGTTTAAAGAACAATAATGCTAAAGATTAGCATTCAAATTCTATTTATTATACGCCAAAAAAGCCATTTATTCAGATTTAGGTCTTAGTATGGAAGTGAGAGATATAAACAATAATGTGCAATCCAATAATTAAATTAACTAAAAAAAATTAAACCAATATAATTTTCATATAACTATAAATATTCAATAATAAACTGTACTAATGTTAGTATTGGATAAATAGTAATAAATAAATTAAATCAGTTTCTTTGTTTCGAATTAAATTTAAAGATAATGTAAATTTACTATAGTTTCTTAAAAAAATTATGCAAATATTAACTCTACATAAGATTCTATCATTATAATTCATAAATGCTCGTTAGGAAAAAGCTAATACTCGGATCAATAATGGGTTTAAAAGATAAAAATACTATCGAGGCATGAACAAAATCTAATTGTTAGCAATATTTATAATTTTGGAAAATAGAATATTGCCGCTAGTTGAACTTAAATTAAATTTCAACTTTTAATAATTAGGATATGAATTTAGTTAATGATGCTATATGACGGTTATCAGAACAATTACTCAAAATATACTACAACCTTGCATTACCTTATTTTTGCTATATATTAGTAATTTAAATTTGTAAAATACTATCTGAAGTATTATGAATAAACCTGAATTACCATCCTATCTAAAAAATATACATATTGTTCTGACCCGAACTAGCCATCCATCTAACATTGGTTCTGCAGCCCGAGCAATGAAAACCATGGGCTTAACCAACTTGATTTTGGTTGCACCTAAGTTAATGCAAACACCAATGACCCCAGAACCACCACAGTTTGATGTAGATCGTCCTGAGGCATTCACCTTGCCTGAAGAAAGTTATATTCTGGCATCGGGAGCACGAGATGTATTGGAAGAAGCCAAAGTAGTGCCTACTTTAGCCGAAGCTTTGGCTGCGACAACGCTTTCATGCGCATTAACCAGTCGTCGTCGGGAGCTGACCGCACCGCTACACACCCCGCGTGAATTGACACCATCGTTACTACTCGCTGCACAATCTGATCAACAAGTAGCACTGGTTTTTGGTAATGAAACATTTGGGCTGAGCATTGAAGAAACTCAGCTATGTAATCGACTTATTACCATCAATGGAAATCCAGATTATTTTTCACTCAATCTGGCGCAAGCCGTGCAGGTTATCTGTTACGAACTATTTAGCCACGTAAATGTCAGCATGGCGCATTTACAACAAGAACTTAATCTGGCCAATCATCAACAAATTAGCAACATGGTGATGCATTTACGACAAATTATGGATAATGCTGGTTTTTTTAATCGTCGTAATGAAGAAAGATTAATGCGACGTATGGCAGCAATGTTTGATCGGGCCGCACTGACCACCGAAGATATAGATATCCTGCGAGGTTTTTACAATACTATAAACCAGCGAATGCAGTCCAAATAGGTGGACAAGTTCATCACCTCATTAGCTAGGATTCAATTATTTATGAATTATGCATTAGATGCATTATGGTGGCGCTTGCAAACACCACAAGTTCGCGATTTGGCGACGTTATTAACAGCGCCAGCACCTTGGCACACTTCTTGTGAGTTGCCGGTTACACAATTATTGGGCAATGAAGGTTTTCGATTTTTACTTAATCTAGATAGACATCCACAAAATCTTCTTAGCTTTCTAAACAAACAACCGCTTCATCACAACCGACTTGGTATTTATGCAGAACAATTATTATGTTTCTGGTTTCAGTATGCACCACATTGCCAATTGATCGGCTCTAATCTGCTTATTGTTCAAAACAAACAATCTTTAGGGGCAGCAGATTTTATTGTTAAGATCGACCAAAAACACTTTCATCTGGAATTAACCTGTAAATATTATGGAGCTGCCCAGCTTGAAATGACCGCTTTTGCTGGTCTTAATCATACAGATAGATTAGTAAATAAAGTTAACAAATTGGAAAAGCAATTAACTTTACTCAGGCAGCTCCCATTATCCGTCTTGCCTGAAGTGAATATTAATATCGCCAATCTACCCTCTGCCAGTATCGTTCGCGGCATGTTATTTACTCCGCAAGCAAAAATGTACCATCATCCAGTCATTAATCGTTTCTGTTGGCAAGGTTACTGGATAAATAAGTGGACAGACTGGCCAGTTAATTTGCACAAAGATAAACGTTTCTGGACGCATAAGCGTTTATCTTTGCTAGCACCTGCCCGAATCAGTAGCGAAGAGACCATGACTTTTGAGCAGGTAAAGCACGTTGAACATGGAATACTAGCGATATTACAACAGCGCGCAGATGGTTATTGGCATGAGGTTGACCGTATTATGAAAATTAATAATGACGAAAATTAATCATAATTAGTTGAAGATATTTGCTACCACATAGGTTTTTATTAAGGCTTATGGTAAAATTATCATTTAATTTTTTGTCTGTCTGAATCAGTAGCCGTATTAGTCATACTAACCAACATCCATGATAGACAAAGCAGAAATCAATTAAACATCTAACTTAAGGGTTTGCGATGAGCGTAACGGTAGAAAAACTAGATAATTTAGAGCGTAAAGTTATTCTGTCTCTGAATTGGGATGAGATCAGAACAAAAGTTAATGCGCGGATGAAAGCGGCACAAAAGCGCGCCCGTGTAGATGGCTTTCGTCCGGGAAAAGCTCCGTTAAAAATGATTGACGCCATGTATGGTTATGGCATTCGTGATGAAGTTTTAAACGAATTAACCCATAAAGCATTTGAAGAACTTATCGTATCCGAAAAATTAAAAGTAGCAGGGCTGAAAAGTCTGACAGCTTTAGAAGATGCTGAACAGGACGATGAAAAGGTTTATAAAATCGCCGTCGTGTTTGAAGAATTTCCGGAAATCAAAATCGGTGATCTGAGTACTCAGGAAGTTACAAAAATTACCACGGAAATTGGCGAGACAGAAATTGATAAAACGGTTGAAATTCTGCGTCAACAGCGTACACGCTTTAATCATGTTGAACGTGAAGCACAGAACAATGATCGGGTTATTATTGATTTTAACGGTAAAATTGATGGTGAAGATTTTGCCGGTGGTAGTGCCGAAAATTATGCTTTTATGATGGGTAAAGAGCAGATGCTGCCTGACTTTGAAGCCGGCGTAATTGGCATGAAAGAAAATGAAGTAAAAGAAGTTTTTGTTACTTTCCCAGAAGACTATCAGAGCAAAGATGTTGCTGGTAAAACAGCAATCTTCACCATCACTCTGAAAAACGTTTCTGAAGCTGTTTTGCCGGAAGTAAATGAAGAATTTGCTAAATCATTGGGCATCGAAGATGGCGATATTAGCAAAATGCGTACTGAAATCAAAAAAAATGTGGAACGTGAAGTTAATCGCCGTGTCAATGAAATGACCAAGGAAAGTGCTATCAATGCATTATTGGCAGCTACTCCAATTGAAGTACCTAGCTCCATAGTTGCCGAAGAAGCCAAAAATTTAGCTGAACAAATGAAAGAAAATTTTGCTGCCCAAGGTATGGGTGGTAAAGACTTAAACCTTCCATTGGAAATGTTTAACGAACAGGCTAAACGTCGTGTCAGCATTAGTTTGGCAATGGGTGAACTGGTTCGTGACCAGAAATTGGAGCCAACAGAAGAGCAGATCAAAAAAATTGTTAGCGAATTTGCTGATAGCTATGAAGATCCGCAAGAAGTCATAGATTGGTACTACAGTGACAAAAAAAATCTTCAGGGTCCAACCTCGCTTGCTATTGAACAAAATGCAGTTGACTACATTTTAAGTAAAGCAAAAGTTACCGATAAAGTTATGTCTTTTGAAGAAGTTATGGGTCAACAGGCACGAGCTTAAGCTGAGCAGCCATTTCGGATAATATATAAAAGCACCAAAGTACTTTAGCTGCTTAGGTGCTTTTCATTTTGATAAAGGATAATCTATGTCGAAGATTGAAAATCTAGGTCTGGTGCCAATGGTGGTTGAGCAAAGCGGACGCGGTGAACGTGCTTATGATATCTATTCACGTTTATTGAAAGAACGTATTGTCTTTATGGTTGGTCCGGTAACAGATGAAACAGCAAATTTAGTCGTTGCTCAGTTGTTATTTCTTGAAAGTGAAAACCCAGATAAGGATATCTCTCTGTATATCAATTCTCCAGGAGGCTCTGTAACAGCGGGGATGTCTATTTTTGACACTATGAATTTCATCAAACCCGATGTTGCGACTTTATGTTTGGGTCAAGCTGCCAGTATGGGTGCTTTTTTATTATCAGCAGGTGCAAAAGGAAAACGTTTTGCCTTACCTAATAGTCGCGTTATGATTCACCAACCTTTGATTAGTGGAGGTCTTGGTGGTCAGGCGTCTGATATTGAAATTCATGCACGAGAATTACTGAAATTGAAACAACAATTGAATGAACATCTGGCCAAACATACCGGTCAAAAACTGGAACAAATTGAAAAGGATACTGATCGCGATAACTTTATGTCCGCTGAAGAAGCAAAAAAATACGGCTTAATAGATGAAGTTCTTACACATCGTGTTAAGTCAGCTTGAATTTAGCAATTTGCCAGTTAACATTAATCAGTTAGATAATAAAAAAATCGAAACAAATTGTTTCGATTTTTTTATTGATTGAATAAGGTTGATCAAAAAATGCCTTATCCTACTTACTTAATTATTTTTTACGTTGGTTACCAATTCCCATTAGCATAGCCAAAATCATCATAACTGATAGGGTGGCAGTACCACCATAACTGACTAATGGCAATGGTACGCCAACCACAGGTAATATGCCACATACCATACCCATGTTAACAAATGCATAACAGAATAAGGTTAATGTGAGCGCACCGGCCAGTGTTCTGGAGTATAAAGTTGGTGCTTTGAATGTGATGTACAAACCGCGCATTAATATAAAGGTATAAACTGAGACCAGTAAAATATTACCGATTAAGCCAAATTCCTCACCAAATACAGCGAAAATAAAGTCAGTAGTCGATTCAGGAATATAATCAAGATGAGTCTGCGATCCTTCCAGCCAGCCTTTACCCCAGACACCACCGGAACCAATAGCAGTCATAGATTGCAAAATATGATAACCGGCTCCAAGTCGATCTTTGGTTGGATCCAGTAATGTCATCACACGCATGCGCTGATAATCATGCATGCCATAATTCCAAATCAGCGGGAGCATCGCCACAAAACCAATAATGGCTGAAATAATCACTTTCCAAGGTAAGCCGGCGAAAAAAATAACAAATAAGCCGGATGCCATAATCAAAGTTGCTGTACCTAAATCAGGCTGCTTAAGAATTAAGGCAACTGGTATAAAAATCAAAATAAAAGCAACAATATAATGATACCAACGAATATTGCTTTCGTTTTTCTGGAAAAACCATGCTATAAGCATTGGAACGGCAATTTTCATGATCTCTGATGGCTGAATACGTGCAATACCAATATTTAACCAGCGTGTTGATCCATTAACCGTAATACCAAAAAAATGTACGCCAAGCAATAGCAATATACCCATGATATACATTGGCAAAGCAAAATTACTGAGAATTTGGGGTGGTGTTCGCGCAACCAGCCACAACAATATAAAGCTTAATATAGTATGTATAGTTTTGTTTTCTAATTGTCCAAAATCTTGTCCGTCAGCAGAATAAAGCAGAAAAAGACTCATTACATAAATGATCAGCAGAGCATAAAAAATCCACACATCCATAGGTGCCCACAGATTGCGCCAAAGTCGTTTAAACCAGTTAAATTCCGTTTTCATGGCTTAGCCTGTTCACCGGTTTGTGGACGATAAGCTCGTAATAATGGTGGAATAGCGGCCTGATTATGACCGTTAAATTGTCTTGCATCCATCGTTGCATTATTACTTAAATCATTAGAAAGCTGATCAGAAGATTGATTATTTTCCACTACTTGGGGCAGATTTTTCAGTTTGAGTAGATAAAAATCCGCTAGTTGTCGGGCTAAAGGTGCCGCAGTTGCTCCCCAACCATTATTTTCAAGTATGACTGCGATGGCAATTTGTGGTTTTTCGACAGGAGCAAACGCAATAAACCAAGCATGGTCACGTAATTGCAATTTTAGCGCTGCAGCATTGTATCTTGCCCCTTGTTTAATCTGGACTACCTGAGCCGTACCTGTTTTTCCTCCCATTGTGTAAGACAGTCCCGATCCTATTGCCGCAGCCGTGCCACCGGGTCTTAACACTTTTTGCATTGCCTGTTTAACATACTCAAAATTGCTATACTGAAATGGCAACTTTCTGATTGGCTGCGGATCAATTAAAATCTTTTTCTGAGTATTGTGATCAAGCAGAGCTTGTACAAGGTGAGGGCGGTAGACAACACCATCATTAGCCAAAATAGCTGTCGCAAATGCTACTTGTAATGGAGTATAGGCATTATAACCTTGTCCGATAGCCATACTCACACTATCAGCTGCTTGCCAATCTCTGGCTGCAGGCTTGGATTTAGCAAATCTTTTTGCCTTCCATTCACGCGTAGGTAAAACACCGGCATATTCATGTTTGAGATCAATACCAGTTTGTTTTCCGAGATTAAACTGAGCCAGATAAGGTGACATTCGATCTACACCCATCTCGTAACCCAAGCGGTAAAAAAAAGTATCAGACGAAACCTGAATTGCTTTGCTTAAATCCGCTGTTCCATGTCCACTTCGAGCAGCATCGCGAAATAAATGCGTTGAACCTGGAATACTCCATGCTCCTGGAGCAGGTAAAACGCTACTTTGGGTCAGTTTGCCACTTTCTAATGCAGCCATTGCCATAAATGGTTTGAAAGTCGATCCGGGCGGATATAGACCTTGTGTTACCCGATTTAATAAAGGATGCTGCCAGTCTTCGTTCAAGCTTTTCCAAGTTTCACTATCGATGCCATCTATAAAAAGATTAGGGTTATAACTTGGTTTGGAAACCATGGCCAAAATGGCTCCAGTCTGCGGATTAATAGCAACCATTGCACCACGTTTATTACCCATTAAACGGTCAGCCTCTTGCTGTACGCGAATATCCAGACCCAGACGCAATGTTTGTCCAGGTACAGGAGCCACTGTTTTTATGGTACGAACAATATGTCCTTGCGCGTCTTTTTCTACTTCGCGAAAACCAGGTGTACCATGCAATTGTCGCTCATAATAATCCTCCAGCCCCATTTTGCCGATATGAGTACTACCACGATATAAAGATGTCAAATTTTCTTTATCCAGCGCAGCTAAATCCTTGTCACTAATGCGCCCAATATATCCAATTATATGCGCCAATAACTCGCCATACGGATAGTCGCGAAATGTACGGGCATTAATTTCTACACCCGGAAAACGGTACAGTACAGCTCCTAACTTACTGGCTTCTTCCATTGTAAGTTTTAATTTTAAAGGCACTTTTTCAAAAGAACGATAATCGGCTCTGAATTTTTTAAATCGTTTCATATCTCCGGATGTGATGTCTACATAAGCACGTAATGCTTCAATAGTGTCATCCAGCTTACCAGATACTTCATTTGGTATGATTTCCAGAGAATATGCGGGATAATTATGCGCTAATACCACGCCATTAGTATCAACTATCTCTCCACGGATTGGAGGAGTAGGAATTAATGAAATGCGATTATTGGTTGCAGCCATCACATAATCATCATGCTTAATAACCTGTAAATATACGAAACGCGCAATAAGAATACTAAAACACAAAATGATCAACACAAAAGCAACAGCAATCCTTAACCACAAATCACCATTTTGGGCGGGTTTGGGGTTACGTTTTTTCTTCGTGCGAAATTGCAATGCTTTCATAAACGTCGGGAATAAACTAAATACAGCATAAATTTAGATATCAATGGCCACAATAGGGCGCTGATAAAGGGTGAGACAAACAAGTTCCACCCCGCAAATTGATGACTGGCAAAAAAATGAACAATAACCAAAATGATTGTCATCAACAACAGGCTGACAAAAATCAATAACGATTGATAGCCATAGGAATAGCCCAACATTTGTAAACGGTTTTGATCAATAACGTAAACAGCAGCCATTAATGCCAACGCATGTTGACCAAACGGTGAACCAGTACCCACGTCTACGATTAGTCCTAAAATAAAGGCAACACCAATACCAACATACTTTGGTCGATATAAACACCAGTACATTGTCATAACAGCTACGCAATCAGGAAACCAACCGGCAACAGGTTGAGGAAAAGGAATTAAATCCAGTAATACTGCTATCACCAGACTCAATATAATAAACCGTTTTTTAGTACGGCGATGCAGGCTATCAAACTCAGTCATGGCGATTAGAAGAAGTATTAGCAGCTGAAGTTTCAGCATGAGAAGTTAACGTTTGGACTTTTTTTTGCGGTATAACCAAAACAAAATTACTGTTCCGTAAATGAGCTATAGGCTCGATTTGTGCTCGATAATAAGGTGAACCGTTACCATTTTGTGCTTGTTTAACTGTTGCAATAGGAATTCCGGCTGGGTAAATGCTATCCATACCTGATGTTACTAGAAGATCGTTTTGTAATAAGCTGGCATTGGCCGGGAAATAGCGCAAATCTAGACTGCCAGAATGACCATACACTAATGTTCTTACTCCGGTACGCATTACCATCGCCGGTATGACCGAGTTACCGTTGGTAATCAATGTTACTTCCGCACTATACGGTCGTACTGCCGTAATTTGACCGATCAGACCATTCTCATCACTAACTGGATCGCCTTCCATCACCGCATGCTGACTACCTTTGTCAATGATAAAGCGATCGGCAAGGGGGTTAGAAATATTGGAAACAATTTGCGCTACCTGTGAATGTGGCAAAGCTGCTTTTTGCAATTCAGTTAATTGTTCAAGCTTGGCAACAGTCTTTAGCTGTACTTCCTGCTGATGAATGCGTATTTGCAATTGAGCATTTTGTTCTTTTAATTGCTTATTTTCCTGACTCAAATGTTGTTGGCTTTCCAAAAATATCATGCTTTTGGTAAACGCATTTATCGGTTGCTGGGCTAGCCACTGCAAGGGGTACATAGCCGTAGCAATATGACTTCGGCTTGCATTGACAACACTATATCGATTGTCCAGCAACAGCAAAGCCACCGCCACCAGAGATAAGACGATAAGCTTACTGGTATTGCGAAGGCCACTGTTAACAAAATTTAAGGAAGGCTCTGCCATCATTAATTACATCAGATGTCAAACAAAATTTAAGGGTTTGATACGAATACAGAGTTCATTTTTCCAATCATATCAAGAGCATAGCCTGAGCCACGTGCAACACAGGTTAAAGGATCTTCTGCAATCATCACTGGTAAACCAGTTTCTTCAGAGAGTAAGCGATCCAAACCCTTTAGCAAAGCACCACCACCTGTTAATACCAAACCTCTGTCGGCAATATCTGCACCTAGTTCTGGCGGTGTTTGCTCTAAAGCATTTTTTACTGCTTGAACAATCTGATTTAAAGGTTCCGTTAGTGCTTCCAATACCTCATTGGAACTGATAGTAAAGGCGCGCGGAATACCCTCAGCCAGATTACGACCTTTAACTTCAATCTCTTTAACTTCCATGCCGGGAAATGCCGAACCAATATTCTTTTTAATTTCTTCAGAAGTAGATTCGCCAATTAACATACCGTAATTACGACGCACATAATTGATAATCGCTTCATCAAAAGCATCACCGCCAACACGAATAGAGTGAGAATAAACCACTCCAGATAAAGAAATTACCCCAACTTCAGTGGTACCACCGCCGATATCAACAACCATTGAACCAGTTGGCTCTTCAATGGGCAAACCAGCACCAATAGCAGCTGCCATAGGCTCTTCAATCAAATTCACTATTGAAGCTCCAGCAGCCAGGGCAGAATCTCTAATCGCTTTACGTTCTACTTGGGTTGAACCACAAGGTACACAAATAACGATACGCGGTGCAGTAAAGCGACTGTTAGTTACCTTTTTAATGAACTGTTTGAGCATTTTTTCAGTCACATTAAAGTCAGCAATAACCCCATCTTTCATCGGGCGAATAGCCTGAATGCTGCCAGGTGTTCTGCCCAGCATCTTTTTAGCAGCAGTACCAACGGCCAGCATGCCATTTTTGGCATTGCCATGATCATTTTGAACAGCAACAACGGAAGGTTCGTTTAAGACAATACCTTTATTTTTTATAAAAATTAAAGTATTAGCCGTACCAAGATCAATAGCCAGATCATTGGAGAAATATTGTGTAAAAAAGCGAAACATGAGCCTGTCCTAATTGACTTTTAAATTATCTAGATTATATATGATTAACAATTTTATAGCGTATTGACCATTAATAAATCAATCCGCCAAAGAATAGGGAATTCGGTTATAATTCGGGGCAATGTATTAACCAAAACAGAACGCGCAATGATACCGCAGTTTGCCCGTTTTGCTAAATTAAATTTAAGGATTTTTGATGGCTTTAACATTAGATGATGTTGATAAGCTTGCGCGCCTGTCTCGATTGAATCTGTCAGAAACAGAACGAAGTAACATGCTAACCGAGCTCAATCATATTTTTGAACTAGTTGAAAAAATGCAAACGATCAATACTGACGAAGTGGAACCTATGGCTCATCCACATGAATTGGCTTTGCGAATGCGCGCCGATAAAGTTACTGAAACCGATCAGCATAGGACTTTGCAGGCATGTGCACCATTGGTCAATAAAGACTTATATCTGGTCCCTAAAGTTATTGAATAAGGCTCTTATCCATACAAATTTTGCATAATATCAGCAAAGACTTAAAGATTACCAGTCTTCTGGACATCAAATATTAAATAATACTATGCCAAAAAATTACACTTTAAAACAATGCAGTGAATTATTGCAATCAAAACAAATTTCTGCAACCGAGTTGGCACAAGAATATCTGAATTCTATTGATGAAGATAATACCAGCTTAAATGCTTACATCACTCTTGATAAAGAACAAACCATAACCGAAGCTAAATTAGCTGATAGTATGCTTGCTCAGGGTTCTACCAATGTCTTAACGGGTGTTCCAATTGCCATTAAAGACATTTTCTGTCAGCGGGGTTGGCGTAGCGCCTGTTCCAGCAAAATGCTGGATAACTTTGAAGCACCATATACTGCTACTGTTATTCAAAACCTGCTCAATGCTGGCATGGTAACATTAGGACGTACCAATATGGATGAATTTGCTATGGGTTCAACGACAGAATCCTCTTACTATGGCAATACTCATAATCCGTGGCAGCTACAACATGTTCCTGGTGGTTCTTCAGGTGGCTCCGCTGCTGTCGTTGCAGCTCGGTTAGCGCCTGCAGCACTGGGTTCAGATACAGGTGGCTCTATTCGTCAGCCAGCGTCTCATTGTGGTATCACTGGTCTTAAACCTACCTATGGCGTTATCAGTCGTTTTGGTATGGTTGCTTATGCATCCAGTTTTGATCAAGCTGGGCCAATGGCACAGAATGCCGAAGATTGTGCTTTATTACTGAATGCAATGGCCAGCTTTGATCAACTGGACTCTACTAGCATTGAACGCAATCAAGAAGATTATACTCGTGATTTAAATCTATCTTTATCAGGCATAAAAGTAGGAGTTCCTAAGGAATTTCTGGGCGAAGGATTATCTGCTGAAGTACATCAAGCTATTGATAATATGATCGTACTTTTACAGTCTCAGGGTGCAATCATCACTGAGATATCTTTACCCCATACCGAATTATCCATACCTGCCTATTATGTATTGGCTTCAGCCGAGGCCAGTACCAACCTGTCTCGTTATGACGGTGTTCGCTACGGTTATCGTGCAGCTGAATTTAACAATTTAGATGAAATGTATAGCAAAAGTCGCGCGGAAGGATTTGGCAATGAGGTTAAACGTCGTATTATGGTAGGTAGTTATGTTTTATCCCATGGTTACTACGACGCCTATTATCTGAAAGCACAAAAATTACGGCGTTTAGTTGCTAATGATTTTCAATATGCTCTTAATCAGTGCGATATTATTCTATCGCCTGTTGCACCTACAACTGCCCCTACTTTAGGCAGTCATGATAAAGATCCAGTGCAAATGTACTTATCTGATATTTATACAGTTTCACTGAATCTTGCCGGTCTGCCTGGCATGTCCATTCCTGCCGGATTTGACAGTAAAGGCCTGCCAATAGGAATACAACTAATTGGTAATTATTTTACTGAAAGTCATTTGCTGGGTATTGCACACCAGATTCAACAACATAGTGATTGGCACATTCAAGTACCATCTGTATTGTAATGACCTGAATTCGAATTGAGAGAAAACAGAATGAATTGGGAAACCGTAATCGGCCTAGAAATTCACGTTCAATTAAATACCCGATCTAAAATTTTCAGTGGTTCTTCAACCGCATTTGGTGCTGCACCAAATAGTCAGGCTAATGTGGTTGATTGTGCCATGCCAGGTGCTTTACCTGTATTGAATCGTGAAGTTGTTAAAAAAGCCATCAAACTGGGTTTGGCTTTAGGTGCGACAATTAATCAGAAAAACGTTTTTGATCGTAAAAATTATTTTTACCCAGACTTACCTAAAGGCTATCAAATCAGTCAACTGGACTTACCCATTGTTGAACATGGACAACTGGAAATCGTGGTTGGAGACGAGGT
Organism: uncultured Neisseriaceae bacterium; assembly: GCA_946481965.1. Classification (GTDB taxonomy): domain Bacteria; phylum Pseudomonadota; class Gammaproteobacteria; order Burkholderiales; family Neisseriaceae; genus Snodgrassella. The sequence goes on from CAMLPN010000006.1 coordinate 45,999, forward strand.
TAAACTTATCAATGTGACTCGTGCTCATATGGAAGAAGATGCTGGTAAATCCATTCATGATGAATTTGAAGAATATACTGGTATTGATTTAAATCGAGCAGGAACACCATTACTTGAGGTTGTTTCAGAGCCGGAAATGCGTTCGGCTGCTGATGCTGTCGCGTATGCAAAAGCTATGCATACACTAGTTACATGGCTGGATATTTGTGATGGTAACATGGCTGAAGGCTCATTCCGTATTGATGCTAATGTCTCAGTACGTCCCAAAGGCCAACAGGAATTCGGTACACGGTGTGAAATCAAAAATCTGAATTCTTTCCGTTTTCTGGAGCAAGCTATCAATTATGAGGTTCAACGGCAAATTGAGCTAATTGAGGATGGTGGTAAAGTTGTTCAACAAACCCGTCTTTTCGACCCCAATAAAGGTGAAACACGTGCTATGCGCAGTAAGGAAGACGCTCACGATTACCGTTACTTTCCTGATCCGGATTTATTACCAGTATTTATTACGGAAGACATGCTTAACAGTACTAAGGCCAGTATGCCAGAATTACCTAAAGAAATGGCAGCACGTTTCATTAAACAATATGAAGTATCAGATTATGATGCACGTTTGTTAACTACCAGTCGCCTACAGGCAGACTGGTTCGAACAGGCAGCTAATTTTTGTGGGCAAGGCAAACTGCTTGCTAACTGGATATTAGGAGAATTGTCTGCTGCATTAAATAAAAATTCACTGGATATAGCTCAAAGTCCGATCAATGCTGAACGATTAGCTGGTTTGATTAGCCGTATCGCTGACAATACCCTCAGTAATAAACTGGCTAAACAAGTGTTTGAAGCTATGTGGAATACTGACCTCTCAGCTGATGAAATTATTGAACGTGATGGTTTAAAACAAATGACCGATACCGGTGCAATTGAAAAAATCATTGACGAAGTATTAGCTAACAATCAAAAATCAGTGGAAGAATTTAAGGCAGGTAAAGAAAAAGCCTTCAATGCTCTCGTTGGTCAGGTCATGAAAGCTTCACGAGGTAAAGCCAACCCGCAACAAGTTCAAACGCTATTACGTAATAAGCTAAACTAAACCTAGCAAAACCTTGGTAGTATTGACTGTACTCAATCAGATAAGGATGAGATATGAAAAAATGGCTGTTATTGGCCATCACTTGTATATTAAGTAGCTGTGGTTTTCATTTGAAAGGAACTTCAGTATTTGATAAGCCAATGCCATACCGATCCTGGCAAATTGAAGGCGGCAACATGCAGCGTCCACTGGAAACCGTTTTACGTCGACAGCCAAACATAGTTGTGGATGACGAAAATCCAGATGTGGTCGTCAAAGTTCTATCTTCTACTCAAAATATGTCTACTTCGGCAGTTGATATTTCAGGTAGTACGAGTGAATACTTATTAGTATTAGCAGTTAAGGTTCAGGCATATCGACGTGGTAAACCACTTGGCGATCCAATAGAAGTGAATATCCAGCGTTATATGGATTATTCAGATCATGAAGTACTGGCCAAAGAAAATGAACAAAATCTGATCTGGCGAGATATTCAAACAGATGCTGCAGAACAGATTGTTCATCGACTAACTTATTTACCAATAGTTGCGGACGAATGAATACAGCTAATTTGCAGCCATTAAAGGCTGCATATCTGATTCACGGTGAAGAAGAATTACTGCGCATCGAAGCTGCAGATGCTGTCCGTTCTGCCGCACGTAGTCAGAATTTCAGCGAACGTGAAGTTATAGTGATTGAGGCTGGTTTTGACTGGTCTTCATTACTGGCAGCAACTCAGTCGGTTGGATTATTTACCGAAAAAAAACTGTTGGAAATTCATATTCCTTCAGGTAAACCCGGTAAAGAAGGCAGTAGTGCGCTGCAACAATTGGCAGAAAACCCTCCTGAAGACATTTGTTTATTACTACTGTTACCCAAAATGGAGCGATTACAGACACAAAGTAAATGGTTTCAAACTTGGTCAAAAACAGCAACAATACTAGAAGCAAAAGCTGTTAATCAATCAGCTTTACCACAATGGATAAAAAATCGTCTTCAGGCCAGAAAACTTGACATAGATAATGAAGCACTGGCTTTATTTGTCGAAAAAGTTGAAGGTAACTTACTGGCAGCTCAACAGGAAATAGACAAACTTGCCTTGATTCACCCTCAGGGTCATATTGTGACTTTATCTGAAGCACAAGCTGCGGTTGCAAATGTCGCTCGATTTGATGTCTATCAGCTATCATCAAGCTGGATGATGCAAGATACTACACGGCTATTACGTTTACTGGATAGTCTGGTAGCGGAAGGTAGTGAACCAGTATTATTACTCTGGGTTGTCAGTGAAGATATACGCACATTGTTACGCTTATTAGCAGCATTCAAACAAGGCAAAACAGTTAGTGATATACGCCAACAACTTCGATTATGGGGTGAAAAACAAATTATCGCTCCAAAAGCAGCCAAACGTATAGGTGTTAAACGTTTGCTGGCAGCATTACAAACATGTGCACGAGTTGATCGGCAAATTAAAGGTGCCGAAAGTGGTGAGGCTTGGACAGAAATTAAATATTTATTACTATCCTTAGCTTGTTGAACTAAAAATATAACTGTAGAAATTATTTCAATTTGAAATTAGCAATATAATATCTAAATGAAGATCATTAACAAAAATGTATTAGTTCCATATCAAGCTGAACAAATTTTCGATCTGGTCAATGATATTGAAAATTATCCAAAATTTTTACCATGGTGCAGTAAAACCGAGATTCTTAATACAAATCAGAATAGTGTAGATGCAGTAATGCATATAGACTATTTGAAGATTCATCACTCATTTTCTACTCATAATGACATTTGTAGACCAACTCAAATTAAAATGCATCTTATCAATGGACCGTTTAAATCATTAGAAGGCTACTGGAACTTTACACCGATTGATAATATCGGTTGCAAAATTGATTTTTGTCTCAAATATGAATTTACCAGTCATATTTTATCTGCAGTCATCGCTCCGGTATTTAATCTGATTGCTGATTCAATGGTAGATGCTTTTATCAAGGAAGCTGACAAACGATATGATAAATAAAATTATGGTGGAAGCAGTGTATGCCAGCACACAACAACAACATCTTTGGCAAGGCCTGGTAGATCAGGGAACGACGGCTCGGCAAGCTTTGTTACATTCAGAATTACCAAACCATTTCCCAGATGTTAATTTTCAGCTTGCTCCGCTCGGTATATTTGGCAAAAAGGTAGCTGACGATTATATATTATGTGCTTGGGATAGAATTGAAGTTTACCGCCCGTTAATGGTTGACCCAAAAGAAAATCGTCGACGCCGAGCAACTAAAAAAACTCGAATTTAATTGTAAATATTTATTAATCAATTTGTTATAGCTTAAGGTAGAATATGTCTCAAATTAAGCTTATCGTTGGTTTGGGTAACCCAGGTACTGAATACGAACATACCCGTCATAATATTGGCTTTGATTTTATTGATGAACTTGCATATACATTAAAAACAAATTTCAAACCCGAAAAAAAATATTTTGGTTATGTTGCCAAAACAACGCTACCAGATGGTGAGTTATGGCTATTAAAACCAACTACCTACATGAATAAATCCGGCACATCAGTTCAAGCATTGACAAAATTTTATAAAATAAAACCAGAAGAAATTTTGATTGTTCATGATGAATTAGATATTCCTTGCGGACAGGTCAGATTTAAAAAAGGAGGGAGTAATGGCGGGCATAATGGATTGAAAGACATTCAATCTTGGCTTGGTACGGCTGACTTCTACCGGCTGCGCATTGGTATAGATCATCCTGGCGACAGAAATTTAGTTATTAATTATGTTTTGCATAAACCAACCCTACAACAAACAAAACTGATTGAAAGCGCTGTAGAGAAATGTTTGAGCGTAATGCCAAAATTATTTAATAATGAATTTAATGCAGTACAACAAATACTGCATAGTAAATAATGAAGGTCGGATTATGAAATATCGCGATATAAGAGACTTCATTACCGTTCTCAAACAAGCTAATCAATTAAAATCTATCAATATACCGATATCACCTCATCTGGAAATAACTGAAATAGCTGATCGGGTTTTGAGACAACAAGGTCCGGCTTTACTATTCACACAACCAGTTGATCAAAGTAACAAAATATACCAGTATCCGGTATTAGCCAATTTATTTGGTACTGCAGAGCGTGTAGCACTGGGCATGGGTGCTAGTAGCACCGATCAGTTACGTGAAATAGGTAAAACATTAGCTTATCTCAAAGAACCAGATCCACCTAAAGGAATTAAAGACGCCTTATCAAAATTACCGTTATTAAAAGATTTGTGGAGTATGAGTCCACACATTGTTAAAAACGCGCCTTGTCAGCAGATTCTTATTGAAGGTGATGACGTAGATTTATATCAGCTACCCATTCAACAATGCTGGCCAGATGATGTAGCACCTCTTATTACCTGGGGACTAACAGTTACCCGCGGTCCTGAAAAAAAACGCCAGAATCTTGGCATATATCGGCAACAAGTTTTAAGTAAAAACAAAGTAATTATGCGTTGGCTTGCGCATCGAGGTGGTGCACTTGACTTTCAGGCATTTAAACAAAAATTTCCTGGAAAATCTTTTCCGGTTACCGTTGTATTAGGTTGTGATCCCGCTACTATATTAGGTGCAGTAACACCAATACCTGATAGTTTGAGTGAATATCAATTTGCCGGTTTGTTACGCGGTTGCCGAACTGAACTGGTCAAATGTATCGGAAACGATTTACAGGTTCCGGCCCGAGCTGAAATCATTCTTGAAGGCATTATCAATCCAGAAGAATCCGCTTTAGAAGGGCCATACGGTGACCATACCGGCTATTACAATGAACAGGATAATTTCCCAGTCTTTACCATACAACGCATTACCATGCGTGAAAATGCCATATATCACAGTACTTATACTGGAAAACCGCCAGATGAACCAGCCGTACTGGGGGTAGCCTTAAATGAAGTCTTCGTCCCGATATTACAAAAACAATTCAGTGAAATTATCGACTTTTATTTACCACCTGAAGGGTGTTCCTATCGTATGGCGGTGGTGAGTATAAAAAAACAATATGCTGGTCATGCCAAACGAGTAATGATGGGATGCTGGAGTTACCTGCGCCAGTTTATGTATACCAAGTTTATAATTGTTGTAGATGATGACATCAATGTGCGAAATTGGAAAGAAGTAATTTGGGCTATCACAACCCGAATGGACCCAGTACGTGATACAACACTAATTGATCATACACCTATTGATTACCTTGATTTTGCTAGTCCTATAAGTGGTTTGGGAGGGAAAATGGGGTTGGATGCAACCAATAAATGGCCTGGTGAAACACAGCGCGAATGGGGGAAAATCATCCAAAAAGATCCTCAAGTCATAGCCAAAGTAAATGCAATATGGCAAGATTTAGATTTATAACACTATAATCAACATTAAGGTTTATTGCCTTTACAAAAAACTGATTGGTATGAAATATACATGAAAAGTAAAAAATTTTTTTTAAAGTATGTTTTGCTAATCCTCAATATCAGCATAATAGTCTGGTTGAGTGGCTGTCAGACTTTACCTTCATTAAAGAATAGGACAGTTGAAACCCATATTTCAGCTAATAATCCCTCAAAACTTAGTTATATCAACGCACCTCTTATAGCACAACATCCGAATTTGTCAGGCATTTACCCTTTAGATGATGGGGGTGAAGCACTGGTTGCACGTCGGGCATTAATTCATGCTGCCGAAAACAGCTTAGATGTACAATATTATATCTGGCACAATGACACTTCTGGTCAGCTTTTATTTCATGAGCTAGTAAAGGCAGCTCATCGTGGCGTACATGTGCGTCTACTCTTGGACGACAATAATACAAGAGGTATGGATCCAATCTTACATGTTATAGATAAAGAACCTAACATTGAAATCAGATTATTTAATCCTTTTGCTGATAGGCATTTACGTTTTCTGGGATATCTGACAGATTTTTCCCGTCTTAATCGACGTATGCATAATAAATCCATTACTGCTGATAACCAAGTCACCATATTAGGTGGGCGCAATATTGGTGATGAATATTTCGATATTGGTAAAGGAATATTATTTGTAGATCTGGACGTATTAGCCATTGGGCCAATAGTAAATCAGGTTTCAAATAATTTCGATCTTTATTGGAACAGTGATTCAGCTTATCCTTTAAACAAAATTATTCATCGTCGCCGTAATAAATTAAAGGCAGATATGCCGATATTTAAACATAAAACTTATGATTTTCTGCGAGCCGAACGCTACGATAATTTTTATAGCAGAAACAATTTTGAAAGCAAATTAACAAATGGTTCACTTGATTATCAATGGGTTAATTTAACCTTAGTCAGTGATGATCCGGCTAAAGCCTTACCAGCAAATATTCATAAATCTCAAAATAATACTGACTCAGCGCTTCTAGTCGAACCCGATAACAAACCGAAAACAGTCGTAAAATATAAGAATGCCAGTTTGACGCTGAATCAGCTTGCTGCTTCTGTAGTTGAACCTAAAAAAGATTTACTGATTATTACCCCTTACTTTGTACCTACAAAAACAGGATTAGAATATTTACTCAATTTACGCCGACAGGGTGTGCATATACGTATTCTAACCAACTCATTATCAGCAACTGATGTTCCCATAGTTCACTCTGGTTATGTTAACTATCGCACAGCATTACTGAAAAGTGGCGTTGAAATTTTTGAACTCAAAAATCAAGGCTATGTAAGAAGTGCAAAAGATCATCGCTTAAGCGGTGGCTCACAGTCCAGTTTACATGCTAAAACATTTACCATAGACAACGATCAGTTGTACATAGGGTCACTTAATTTTGATCCACGTTCCTCTCGACTCAACACTGAAATGGGAGTTGTAATCAAATCGCCGGAAATGGCACAATACATGAATAAGGCCATCAATGATGCCTTACCCTATGTTAGTTATCAGGTAAAACTGACAGGTGATGGTAAACTGGAGTGGCTTAAAACCATTGATCAAAACCAAACCAAAATTTACCATCACGAACCCGATACCACCAAATGGCAACGTTTATGGGTAAAAATATTATCAATACTTCCCATAGAAGGCATGCTATAACAGCTAAACAAGCCAATTACAACAAATGTAAAATATTATTGAAAGTCAGCTTATGTTGCTATTCATTGACAATTACGATAGCTTTACCTATAACATAGTGCATTATCTGGGTGAGTTGGGAAAAAATGTCTGCGTAAAACGGAATGATTCAATTTCTGTTAGCGAAATAGAAAAACTGTCACCGGAAATTATTATTATTGGTCCCGGACCAGGTGCGCCTGAAAATGCCGGTATTTCTGTCGATGTTATACAATACTTCAAGGGTAAAATTCCCATTTTAGGTATCTGTCTCGGTCATCAAAGTATAGCTTATGCATTTGGTGGCATAATAAGACGGGCAAAAACTTCAATGCATGGCAAAGTTTCACTAGTGTATCATCACAATAAATATATGTTTCAAAACTTACCGAATCCTGTTACCTGTACCCGTTATCATAGTTTAGTTGTTGATCAGGAAAGCTTACCAGATTGTCTGGAAATTACAGCAACATCTGAGGATAATGAAATAATGGGTCTGCGCCATAAAACTATGGCACTGGAAAGCGTCCAATTTCATCCTGAAGGTTTCTTAACTCAAAACGGACATGAAATGTTAAACAATTTTCTAATTCAGCTCTGACACTAAGATAAATACATTTACATTATCACTCAGTGTCAATTACTCTAATGAAAGCTTTATTATGATCACCCCACAACAAGCTCTAAATCGTCTGCTGGATAACAACGAGTTATTTTATGACGAGATGACCGATCTTATGCGTCAAATTATGCAGGGTGAAGTAGCTCCAGAAATAATAGCAGCCATTTTAATTGGTCTACGTGTCAAAGTAGAAAGCGTATCTGAAATTGCAGCAGCAGCTACCGTAATGCGTGAATTTGCTACAAAAGTCCCTGTACAGGATCATAAACATCTTGTTGATATAGTTGGTACCGGTGGAGACAATGCTCATACTTTTAATATTTCTACTACCAGCATGTTCGTTGTGGCTGCTGCGGGAGCTAAAGTGGCTAAGCATGGTGGTCGATCTGTATCATCATCTAGTGGCTCAGCAGATATCATTGAAGCAATGGGCGCTTCATTGGAATTAACTCCTGAACATGTTGCTCAGTGTATCAATCAAATAGGCGCAGGCTTTATGTATGCTCCTAACCATCACAATAGTATGCGTTATGTAGCACCAGTTCGCAGATCTTTAGGTGTGAGGACAATATTCAATATTTTAGGTCCGTTAACTAATCCTGCCGGCGCATCTAATCAAGTTTTGGGCGTTTTTCATATTGATCTTGTCGGTATATTGTCGCGTGTTTTGCAACAAATGGGTAGTAAACACGTAATGGTTGTACATGGCTCTGACGGACTAGATGAAATCACCTTAACTGGAACAACACGAGTTGCTGAACTGAAAAATGGTACCATCATAGAATATGATATTCATCCGTCACAATTTGATATGGCAGTAATCGAAGACTTAAAGCCGTTACAAGTATCCAATAGTGAAGAATCACTACAGGTAATGAATAAAGTATTGTGTGGCGAAAAAGGGCCATGCAGAGATATCGTCGTATTGAATGCAGCAGCAGCTATTTATACCGCTGATATTGCATCATCATTAGAAGAGGGTGTGGATGCTGCGATAACAGCTATTGATTCTGGCAAAGCTAAGCAAAAGCAAACAGAATTCATCCAAACCACACAACAGCTTTATGCTCAATATTCATAAATGAGACTGTGATTTTTTTTACGATGGATTTTGCTTATGGGAAAAAAAATTGTTTAAAATAATTGTTGACTTTTTTCCTGCAAACAACACTCGTATACAATAACCGTTAACTCTTGAAACTTTAACTATAAACTATGATAGATATTCAATTATTGCGTCAAAATTTGACAAAGGTTGCTGAGAAATTAAGTAACCGTGGTTACAAACTTGATATAGATAATTTTCAATCTCTGGAACAGCAGCGCAAACAACTGCAAATGAGAACAGAAGAACTTCAGGCACAACGAAATCAATTCTCCAAACAAATCGGTGCTTTAAAAAGTCAGGGAAAGCACGATGAAGCTAACCTAATAATGGCTAATGTAGCAAAAATAAAAACTCAGCTTGAAGAAACAGATCATCAATATCAGCTTATTCAAACACAGATTAACGATTTGCTTCTAACTATTCCAAATCTGCCTCATAATGATGTACCTATTGGCAAAGATGAAAATGATAATGTGGAAATCAGACGAATTGGTACACCAAAACAATTTGATTTTGAAATTAAAGACCACGTTGATCTTGGAGAGCCATTAGGACTAGATTTTAAAACAGCCTCAGAATTATCTGGTGCACGTTTTACAGTAATGCGAGGTCAAATAGCCCGACTTCACCGTGCCTTAGCTCAGTTCATGCTTGATATCCACACTCAACAACACGGTTATATCGAACATTACACTCCTTATATTGTCAACCCGGAAATTTTATTAGGAACCGGTCAGCTGCCTAAATTCGCGGAAGACATGTATAAAATTGACTGTGGTGGTGAAGAAAATAAGCAAGAACAATACCTAATTTCAACTGCCGAAATCACCCTAACCAACACAGTAAGAGAACGCGTACTAAACAAGGATGAATTACCTAAAAAATTAACTGCTCATACGCCTTGTTTTCGTTCAGAAGCTGGATCATATGGCAAGGACACGCGTGGTTTAATTCGGCAGCATCAGTTTGACAAAGTCGAGATGGTGCAAATACAACGTCCAGAAAACTCCTATGCAGCATTAGAAGAAATGGTAGGGCATGCCGAAAAAATCTTACAACTACTGGAATTACCGTATAGGGTAATTGTATTGTGTACTGGAGACATGGGTTTTGGAGCAGCTAAAACTTACGATCTGGAAGTATGGGTCCCTGCACAAAACACCTATCGAGAAATTTCCAGTTGTTCCAATTGTGAAGATTTTCAGGCTCGCCGCATGCAGGCTAGATTTAAAGACGAAGAGGGTAAAAACCAATTTGTTCACACTCTTAATGGTTCTGGCTTGGCTGTTGGTCGAACCTTAGTAGCAATACTTGAAAACCATCAAAACGCTGATGGCACTATCAATATCCCTGCTGCTTTACAACCCTATTTGGGAGGTCAAAGCATTTTGAAAAATGCATAAATAATAGAAATAATCAATAAACAAAGGGGAGCTAGTATATAATTAACCATCATCATTGAACTTGCTCCCCATTATAAAGAAGCATATAATTACATATTCTTTGGGTCGTTAGCTCAGTTGGCAGAGCAGTGGACTCTTAATCCATTTGTCCAGGGTTCGATCCCCTGACGACCCACCAAAATTAAACTTATACTAAATATTCAAATTATTATGATCTAGTTAAGTATACTTTTGCTTCTAATTCAAGCTCCCATGACTCGCAATCTATTTTAGTTTTCATTGCCAAAGCTGTATCTCTAAGTGAAAAACTCAAATTTTTAATAGAGAAAAAGGTTGAATTGAATTCATTCTTGAAAGTAATAAATTATAATTTAACAAGTGCTTTATTAATATTTTCAGACAATATCGGTAAAACAAACTCCTTTAGAGGAGTGATACAAATATATTCATAGTATATCATATTGATATTAATACAAAATAAATAAGATAATTAAACTACTAGCGATCACTAAGAAAAAAATACAAATAATTAAAAATGTAACTGCTGCTTGGGTAGTATTTAAGAAATCTTTTGTAAAGGTTAAATTTCGTGGATTTTAACAGCGCTAAAAGTACCTAAACCCGGCAGAAATGAATAATTAGAAAAAATTAAGTTGATAAAACATAAAATTATGAAAAACTTATACTTTATTTTTTACCTAATAACAACGAGCCAATAGGTAAAAACCTAATAAATTAACTGAACCTAAGCTCTAGAATCAATTTTTATAAATTAAATTGAAGAAAAGGGTGCAGTTAATTAAATGAATATTATTTTGTATTTTAGATCTCAACATTTCATTCAAGTTTATACAACTCTGTTCAATAAACGCTATCTACTATCACTAACATCTATAAAAGCAAATATTCAGATAAATAATCTGGGCAAAAACCTCGTCGTTGATTAAAATAGTGCACTTTAACCTAATCGTAGGAGTTTAACTAATGGCAGACTTTAATCAGATACTCAATGCAGGTGATGTAGAAAATGGTGTAATCAATGTAGTGGTTGAAATACCAGCTGGTTCAAATCACAAAATTGAATGGGATCGCAAGCTGGGCGCAATGAAATTAGACCGAGTAGAGCCGATTATATTCGCTAAACCGACCAATTATGGTTTTATTCCACAAACATTAGATGAAGACGGCGATGAACTGGATGCCTTAATAATCACTGACCAGCCATTATCAACTGGAATTTTTTTACAAGCACGTATTATTGGTGTAATGAAATTTGTTGATGATGGTGAAGTTGATGATAAAGTAGTTGTTGTACCAGCTGATGATCGTAATAATGGTAACGCCATCCAAACCCTAGAAGATTTACCACCACAACTAGTCAAACAAATTGAATTTCATTTTAACCATTATAAAGATCTTAAGAAATTAGGCACCACTAAAGTTTCTCACTGGGGTAATATAGACGAGGCCAAAAATGTTATTCGCGAATCTCAACATCGTTGGCAACAGCAATAATTATTCATAAATATAAAATTATGGCTTAAATAATATATACTTGAAATAAATATACTTTAAATAATTAAAGTATTTATGGCGAAGTTTCTTTTTGAACATTTAAATTTCGCCATAAAATGATTCCAAATTTGATTATAATTAACCATATCTATTTATCATGCATAGTTCAGAAAATTACTTCTTCTAAAGTCCTGAAGCAAACTAATATTCAAAATTATAAAAATATGATTTTAGAATTTGTCCAGCTGAAGCTTATCGTGGAGACAAAACAGCAGCAGTAAATGTTGGAAGTAGGGGTGATGAATTATTGGAACGGATTGATTTTGATCTTAAGCAAAATACAGAAAAGATGATAATTTTGATAAATAACTATCTATCAAGGAATTATTTCAATCCAATAGCTTATATGGAAATCAAAGGTCTTAAATTTGATTTTTTCAAACGCCTTGATCTTTATCACAGTAAAGACTTAGACAAACTAGCTAATAAAGTAATTAAATATTCCTTTGAAAATCATAAAACATCATTAAGATATCTAAAGTTTTGGCTTACATATAGGTAATAGTGTTGAAATAATTAGTCATAAAAAATTTAAGATTACGGAAGGATTAATTTTATCTAAAATTTAAAAACAGAGCAAATTAACGTAATATAGAATATATAATTTAACATAATATATATTATGCGAAATATAAAATTGATAAGCTATAAATAGTAATATTTAAATATTGATAATTTATAGACTTATATCTGCCATAATTTTTTGTTTAGACGCCTAATAATCAATATGTTTTAATACTATAACTTGTATTTAAGCTATTAAAGATAATTTTGTCGTAAAATAATGAGATAGAATTTATATCGTTTTGCAATCACAGTTATTAAATATATTATTTAAATTGTCATTGATGCTCAGATACGGATTAATATCATCAAATTTACGGAAATAAAATATGCAGAAAACTTTATTATTAGTCGATGGTTCATCATATCTGTATCGTGCTTATCACGCATTAGCACCTTTAACTAGTCCAACGGGAATGCCTACAGGTGCATTATATGGTGTACTTAATATGCTGCGTAGATTACGTCTGGATACCCCACATGACTATGCGTGCTGTGTATTTGATGCAAAAGGAGAAAATTTCCGCCATCAACTTTATCCTGCATATAAAGCAAATCGTCCACCTATGCCAGATGATTTGCGACCACAAGCCGAAGCATTACCTGAGCTAGTCAGTTTAATGGGTTGGCCAATTTTGTCTGTAAAAAATGTAGAGGCTGATGATGTAATTGGCACCCTTGCTGTAAATGGAGAAAAAGCCGGCTTTAAAGTGATAATATCAACTGGTGATAAGGATATGGCTCAGTTAGTCAATGATCAAGTCACCTTAGTCAATACCATGAAAAATGAAAAACTTGATATTGCTGGTGTACAAGAAAAATTTGGTGTGGCGCCCAATCAAATTATTGATTATCTGAGTCTGATTGGTGATAAAGTGGATAATGTCCCAGGTGTCGATAAATGCGGGCCTAAAACAGCCGTTAAATGGTTGCAAGAATACGGCACTTTACAAAATATTATTAAAAATGCAGATTTAATTAAAGGCAAAGTTGGTGAGAATTTACGCATCGCTGTTCCAAATCTACCTCTTTCGTACGAACTTATAACGATAAAAACAGATATTGATTTACAACAAGAATTACCTAATGGTTTGAATGATTTGTATCGCAGAGTTCCTCAATGGAATGAACTTGTTGCGCACTTTCAACAACTAGGCTTCAGATCATGGCTGAAAGAAGCACAGGAAAAAGTAACTGAAAAATCTGATTCAAAAGAATCCAGTCAAATGCTCCCACCTGAAGATCTTTTTGCCTCTCAAAATGAGCTATTTACTGATGTAGAAAATAGAGTTTTTGATGATAAAAATAACATTAACAGTCAATTTAAATCTACTTCTAAAAATTATCGGGCTATTACTACCATAAAGCAATTAAATGATTTTATTGATCAATTAGCTAATGCTGAAACTATTGCTATTGATACTGAAACTGATAGTCTGGATGCGTTAAACGCTAAATTAATTGGCATTAGTATTTCGATTGTTGCAGGTGATGCAGTATACATTCCTATCGGACATAGCCTCTCCGCAGTTCCAGAGCAATTGCCTATGGCTACCGTTTTAACTGCTTTGCGACCTTTTCTAGAATCAACTAAACCAAACGTTATTGGCCAGAACATTAAATACGATCAACACGTACTGGCCAACTATAATATACATCTTAAAGGTATTAGTGGTGATTCCATGCTGGCTTCTTATATTGTTGAAAGCCACTTAGGACACGGGCTGGATGAACTCGCTTTAAGACATTTAAACTGGAGTACCATTCATTATGAAGATCTATGCGGTAAAGGTGCTAAGCAAATCAGCTTTGCTGATGTTGCTTTAGGAAATGCCGTTAACTATGCGGCTGAGGATGCAGATGTTGCATTACGTCTGGAAAATATATTGCGTCAACAAATGAATTCTGCTCAACTTGCTCTTTATGAAGATGTGGAAATACCTGTTGAGCAAATATTATTTGAAATGGAACGCACTGGTGTATTAATTGATCGTCAGCAATTAGCTCAACAAAGTCATGAGCTTGGTACAGAATTATTAGCGTTAGAAAAACAAGCTTATCAATTAGCAGGTCAACCTTTTAACCTGAACTCACCCAAACAACTGCAGTCAATTCTCTTTGATAAAATGGGAATTCCAACTAATGGATTAAAAAAAACTGCTTCTGGTGGTATTTCGACAAATGAAGTTGTCTTAGAAAAACTGGCTGTTGATTATCCACTACCGAAACTAATATTACAGACACGTACTCTATCCAAATTGAAATCTACTTATACCGATAAACTACCACAATTGATTGATCCTCAATCAGGACGAGTTCATACGACTTACGCTCAGGCAGTAGCGATAACCGGCAGACTAGCTAGTAATAATCCTAATTTGCAAAATATTCCCGTTCGCACAGAAATTGGTCGACGAATTCGTCGCAGCTTTATCGCGCCTGCTAACAACAAAATTGTATCTGCCGACTATTCACAAATCGAATTGCGTATTATGGCGCATTTATCTGATGATGCAACTTTGATTGATTCTTTTCAACATAATGAAGATATTCATAAGCGTACTGCTGCTGAAATATTTGGTATAGATCAGGATAAAGTTACTTCTGAACAACGTAGATATGCCAAAACTATTAATTTTGGTTTAATTTACGGTATGAGTGAATATGGACTTTCTAAATCATTGGGAATTGAAATTCAAGCAGCACAACATTTCATATCTCGGTATTTCAGCAGATATCCTGGTGTACATGAATATATGGAGAAAATAAAAGATCAAGCAATTCAAAAAGGATATGTGGAAACTTTATACGGTCGAAGACTGTATCTACCTGGCTTACAAAGTCGCAATGGAAATGAACGTGCCGCAGCCTTCCGCGCTGCTATTAATGCGCCCATGCAAGGTACAGCTTCGGATCTAATAAAATTAGCAATGATTTCGGTTCATCAATGGCTAAAGCAAAATAAACTTTCAAGTCGTTTGATTATGCAGGTGCATGATGAATTGGTACTAGAAGTACCAGATGATGAAACTACTATTATTTGCAAGACATTACCAGATATTATGGCAAATGTAGCACAATTAAAAGTGCCTTTAATTGCTGATATTGGCATGGGAGACAATTGGGACGAAGCACATTAGTAAGTAATTATATTTGTTCCATACGACTGATTTTCTAAAAAATCAGTCGTTTTTTATTTTTATATTAAAAAATTTCATTTATCATTTGATAAATTTTAATTCATTACGCATTGCATTGATTTGTTGTGCATAATCTTTATGCCCGAAAATAGCTGAACCAGCTACAAATGTATCCGCTCCTGCTCTGGCAATTTCAACAATATTATTTACTTTAATGCCACCATCTACTTCTAATCTAATTGACTGACCGCCCTGCTCTGTATATCTGTCAATCAAATTACGTACTTGATGTATTTTCTTTAAACATTCAGGAATAAAATTTTGTCCTCCAAATCCAGGATTCACAGACATTATTAGAACTACATCAAGCTTGTTTAAAACGTATTCTAATAAATTTACAGGCGTAGCTGGATTAAGAACAAGGCCGGCTTTACACCCTGCTTCTTTGATAAGATTTAAACTACGATCAATATGTTTGCTAGCTTCAGGATGAAACGTAATAATATCTGCGCCAGCGGCAACGAAACAATTAATCATTGCATCTACAGGTTCTACCATAAGATGAACATCGATTGGTACTGTGGCATACGGTTTTATAGCTTTACAAACCATTGGACCTATAGTGAGATTGGGGACATAATGATTATCCATTACATCAAAATGAATCCAATCAGCTCCGGCGTTGATAACTGATTGAACCTCTTGTCCTAGACAAGCAAAATCGGCAGATAAGATACTTGGTGCGATAAAAAACGGTGAATTTGTGATGTTGCTCATAGAAAATAAACACCTATATTACATAAACCTATTTACTCAAGTTTACTGCCATTATAGATGTTTGACTAGGGTATGAGTATACTAATAGAAAATTGCTGATTTATTCAAGGGTGATTAAAGTGACTACAGCACAGTGGAAAAAACTTATATATTTAAGTTTAGGATTTTATTTATACTCTATATCTTCAGTATACGCTTTTGATGCTAATAATTGTGATATCCGAAAATTAGAACTCACCCAAATGCAAAAAGCACGCTTAAGAATTATTCGCATGCAGTATAAACGAAACGCTACTTCCAATTTACAACATATTGCCAACAATACTCATAAGAACGAGCATTTAAATCAAATATTAATGCAATCAAAATTTAATGAAGCTGAGGCTAAACGCTACATATTAAACTATTATATGCCAAGAATGCGACAAGATGTTCAAGAATTAAAAGTACAACATGAATTCTTGCAAATCTTGAATACTCAGCAACGCCGTAACTGGATTAATAACTGCTTGCATTAAAAATTAATTAAGTTAATATTTTCCTTTTAATGAATTTTTAGATTAATAATACCTGTAATAATATAAATAGATGATGTTTTAATCTCACTTTGTACAATTATTATTTGTAGATGCACTATTAAGGTCTTTAAGATTAAGATTTGCATCACAAGTATATAATAATGCTTCTTCACTGCTTAACCATAAACCCTTATTTATTCCTTTTCCATTTTTTGGTTGAGCATACAAATGATATTTTGAACAATTATCATCACTTGAACATTTAACACCAATATTGAATTTTTGTGTAACATTGATACTAATACCAACATTATTTTTAACAATTTTTTCAATATCAGCTTTTGTAGTTTTACCAGATAGCATATTAATCTTATTT
>CAMLPN010000007.1 GCA_946481965.1 uncultured Neisseriaceae bacterium
TTAGCAATTTTTTTATAGATATAGCCAAAGCCGCTTAATGATCCATAACCATTATTGAAAGCGACATCTATTATTTTTTTACCGGTTTTCAATTCTTGATATGCCTGATTAATTCGGTACATTCTCTGATATGCCTGGAAAGTAATTCCATAATTTTTTTTAAACCAGCGGCGAACAATTTCCGGACTGATTTCATGTGCTCTTAATACGGAATCAGAAATTTTTGTCTTCGGATTCTGAGTAATCATTTTTATGGCATTAATAATTTGTTCGGGTGCCTCATTGGCATTTTCAGTCGGTCGGCAAATTTTACATGGGCGGTAACCTGCATTCAGAGCTTCTTTGACTGTATAAAAAAATTCTGTGTTTTCTAATTTAGGCTTTTTTGCTCTGCATGTTGCGATACAAAATATTGAGGTGGTTTTCACACCTGCATAAAAAATACCAACATAACTTTGATCTTTTGTGAGTAAGGCCTGATAGTATTTTTTGATTTCATTTATCTCTGTAACTGGCATTTAAAATATACTTTCCTGTATTTTGTGAACACTGTAAACCAATTCATCTGCCTGCAATGGTGTAGTTAAATTACTTTTTTGCATAATTTCATTAGGCTTATTTAAAGTTAAAAGATTATGTAATTAGGTTCTGGAATGAGCATAGCTAAATTTGCTCCAATGTAGTTTCTGTTGATGTAGCAGTAAATAAAAAGATATTAAAAATTAATGCTGACAATAACAACCGAAAAATGGATAACTATTTTTATAATTTGAATTATTGGATTGTATGATTTAGTCTCTTGCTATTTTAGAATAACAATATTGTAAAAATAGTTCTGTCACTATTCCCTAAATTGATCAAGGGATTTGATGCGTGACAGTTCTGAAAACCATCGTCGATTTAGAACCCTTAATATTATTGGTGACTTTAATTGTGAGGTATTAGACACTGATATAACGGTCAGTTGATCGGCAGATAGAATTACCCGTTATTCAGATAAACTAGCTCAATATCACGTTTAACCATTTAAAAATAGAAGTTGATAATGGAGCGGAATTTACCGTCAACAGATTCGCAAGCTGGGTAAAATCACATGGAATAAGCATAGATTATATTCAACATAGCAATCCTTATTAAAACGGCTATATAGAACAATTTAACCGAACATATCGAACGGCGGTATAGACTTGTATAGATTTAAAAAATCTGCAATAAGTAAGAAAAATAACGGGAGATTGGTTAGAAATATATAACTCAGAAAGACCGTACGAAGCATTAAATGATTTGATACCAATTGAATATAAAAACATGAAATAAATGACATAATTTTCTACATAGCTTGTGTACTTACAGTGGAATATTTACACCTAATTAATTAAATATATTATGATATTTGAAAACAATCGAGAAAAATAAATATGATTATTATAAGTGGATATACTAGCCGATTTCTATATGCTTTAAATATATAAAATACTGAACAATAACTCTTTAAATTTACGTTTCATTTTTAAGCCTTAATAATTGTGCATGCTTGCACTGTAAGGCATCTTGCAAAAATTTTGCCACAATACGTATTCTTGAAAGCTTACTGATATCATAGTGGATAGTCAGCCAGATGTTTTGAGTAAAAATCACTTCAGGTGGTACAACACAAACAAGATTTGGAGTTAAATCTGCCATAAAACACGGTAGAATGGCTAATCCAGCACCACCAGTACAGGCAGCAAGCTGACTTTGTAGTGAGGTTGTCCGAACGATTATTTTAGCTTGTGGCAGTTGCTTATTTAACCATGTACAGGCTTGTAAGTACCCAAATCTCTCATCCCAACTTATTACAAAATGACCTTTTCCTTTTAGTTTATAATCAAAAGGATATTGCATGAGGTATTCAGTTGAGGCATAAATCGCAGTTGCCATCTGAGCCACTCGGCTGATAACAAAATTTCCTGTTTCTGGTCTAACCAATCTCAGAGAAATATCAGCCTCTCTCCGAGTCAAATTTGTAAGATTCACATCTGTAACAAATTCTAGGGATATTGAGGGATATTTTTGAATAAATTGTGATATTTCAGGAAGAATGAGATAAGTTGCGAAATTTTCCGGTAGCGCAACTCTAACAGTCCCGGTAAGCCTTTCAGCAGCATCTGAAGATTTTTGGGTTATGTTAAAAAGTGTGCTTTCTGCTTGTTCTGCATCAGCAAGAATCTCCAATCCAATATCGCTCAATACATAACCAGTTTGGCTACGTAGAAATAATTTAGCATCCAGTCGAAATTCAAGATCGTCTATGTGTCGACTGACTGAAGAGGCGGACATATTCAGATCAATACCAGCAGCAGTTAAACTTCCTTTGCGTGCTACGGCTAAAAAAATACGGATATCATCCCAATTCATAAGTTTTCCAAATTTAGAAAATAAGATTCTATTATTGTCTGTATACAGCACTATATTTGGAAATTAAACTGATTGCAATAACTCACTTATGGCAATAATTCAATAATAAAGGATGAAAAATGCAACGTAATACGATTGGTTGGAAAGAACTTAAGGCTATTAATGGTGAACAAGCAATAACAATTGAAAGTAATATTCGTGAAACATCTCAGCCTCTTGCTGATGCTTTAACGGGTTTTGCATTTGGTGAAATTTTTTCAAGGGCTGAATTGGGGAGACATGAACGAGAGTTGATCACCATTGGAATGTTAGCAGCATTGGGTGGAGCAGAACCACAACTTCGTGTTCATCTTAATGCCGCATTGAATGTAGGTGTCGATCCAGATGAGTTGATCGCTCTGGCAGAGCATATTACTCTTTATGCTGGATTTCCTCGTTCACTTAATTTGCTAAAAGAAACGAAGCAGATATTAAAAAATCGTGGATTATCCTTGCCTTTTTATACAACGCGGCAACCAATGGGGGATCATGAAACGCTCGTTACGGATACTGGTGGCGATCGGCCCGTTATTGTACTTGTTCATGCTTTAGGGCTTGATCGTCGAATGTGGCGTGATGTTATCCCATATCTTGTTCAAGATTACCGTATCATCAGCTACGATCTACGCGGACACGGGCATGCAGCCTCTAGTCTGAATATGACAAATCTACAGGTATTTGCTGATGATTTCATTACACTGCTTGATTCGCTTCAATTAGATAAAGTACATTTCGCAGGTCTTTCTTTTGGAGGTTCGATTGGGCAATATGTAGCTTTACAACATCCTGAACGTCTAAAAAGCCTGACAATAATTGCCAGTACAGCTTGGAAGAATGAAGCTTTTGAACAAAGAGCAATCTCAGCAGAAGTAGAGGGCATGACTAGCCAGCTTAAAACGACATTAAGCCGATGGTTTTCTACAACTGCATTGGCAGAAAACGGATGGGCTGTACGCTATGCACGAGAAAAAATAAAACGTGCATTTGTTTCTGATTGGGCTGCGAGCTGGCGTGCATTGGCTGCAATAGATACTGCGCAATATTTGGCAAATATTCAGACGCCGACGCATATCATCGCTGGTGCCAATGATCTCTCAACACCCCCTTCATTAATGGAAGGTTTCAAAGTGATTGCAAAATCTACATTTGATGTGATTAGCGAAGGACCGCATATGTTGAGTCTTGAGAAGCCAGAGGCGTTGGGGCAGCTTATATTGAAACGACTAGCAGAAGAATAGGATCTGGTTTTCAAAAATAGTAATCATAAAGGAGGCCAAACTCTAATGGTTGGCAAATCCATTTTAGATAAAATTTAAATTTGATTGGAATTGGCAATGTTAGAGTGACAGCCTTTACTAAATATGGAAAAAATTAAACAAAAAGTTGCTATCAATGTTCATTCAACATTGAGAACTTTGTCTTCAATATAACTATTCGATTTAAATAATGATCAATGATTTTGTAATCATTAGAAAAGGAAACGAGGTTTGAATCTAATTTTATAATCCATTCTCATTATGTGCATGTATTGCAGATACATCAGACCTGTCATCAGGCGAGTCGGTAACTCAGCCTCACCTAACGTAGCAAATAGATGATCCAGTTCACGATCTCAATCGATTACCTTCGCCAAACGTACCAATGATGGGTCGAGCTGACGATATCCTTCAATCGGGGTCTGAAATCTTTTTTTTCGGATTCATAAATCAAAGATTCTGCAACGTTTTGGACTCTAGAGGGCAAAAAAAACGGTTCTGGATGTTTGTAGGTTGTCATAAATCATCGTAAATCATAGACTTACTAACTTTCAGGATCGGCTATCTGGATGTAGTGCAATAATGGTCGGTATTAGCCTGGTACAGCTATGTTTTGGGTAAATGATTTAGCTATAGATGCGTGGTAATATAAAACTCATCATGGTATGCGTGGTGGAGGCTTCGAGTACTCTAATACCGCAATTGAAACTGCCTTGATGATGGAAGGGTCCTTCTCTATGCCGTTACCTGCACTACAAGGCTTTTTCGAGTTGGCTTTCAAGCCAATGGATGTGACACTAGCATCATCTGTCTAATATCAGTAAACATTCCAAGACAATTTACGCCAAATATAGCCATAGATAGAGAGGGCTATTCGCTATTTTGTTATTGACTCGACAAATCTTAAAGTCTTTGATAAATGTAAAGTAAAAAAGTAGAACATGGCGCACACCACATTTAGCTATTGATGTGGATACTTACTAAGCTATTAGTATGGAAGTCAGCTTTGTCAATGTTGGCGATAATGAAGTACAAAGTCTTGTTGGAGCAAATCATAATGAAAATAGAAAACACGTTGGGTAATGTTGCATCTAAAGTTGAAGTAAAACCATACTCACCACTCTATGCTAATGAAATATGCGATTTGTTTCATTCGACTATTCATGCTATTGATACCGATATTTATAGCAAAGCAGAGCAAGAAGCATGGTGCCCAACACCACCAGATTATCAGATGTGGTTAAAACGTTTAGATAACACTCAGCCTTGGATGGCTATCTTTGGCTCACGCCTTGCGGGGTTTATTGAACTTAAAGATGATGGTTACATAGACTGTTTTTACGTCCATCCTGACTTCCAAAAGCGCGGCGTAGCTAGAAAACTCTATGACCATGTGCTTGGCTTGGCCCACCAGAAAAATTTTTCACAATTAACTGTAGATGCTTCAAAAGTGGCCATGCCAATTTTCAAAAAATGGGGTTTTAAAATAAAGCGGACTAACAGAATATCCAGAAAAAATCAGGTACTGATAAATTACCATATGTATAAACCACTTTGATTTTTATTAAAAACTTTTAAATAATGGTTCAGGTATTTTCTGTCCAAAATTACATTTCTAACATTCTGGATTTTTTTGCTACTTAATAGATTCTCTAAGAACTTAACTGATTTGATTAGCATCGCAGCAATTAATTTTAATTCTCAGTCAATTATATTATGAAAATTAGCTATTTCATGATTGTGTAATTTATTTCGTCTTGTTATAAGAACAAAACCTTGCATGAAAATGAAATAATTTTTTATCTATTAAAACATAAATTACAACATAATATTTTTTTATTTGAATGTTGTCATAACAGTTACTATTAATATCATTCTAATGTTTTTAAAACTTTGTCAATCGGTTTTATTCTGGTTTTATATATAATATAATCATAGTTTTAGTAGTCAATATTTCTGAATTTTTCTGTCTCTTTAGGTGTGATCTATTTCATTAATTTATTTTAGTGAATAATGGAAAATCTCCTCATATCTTTTGGTTTTAAGTGTTTACATCGATTATTTATCATTACTAAATATTAATTAGCTTGTTATGAAAGAGGATATAACGATCAGGAAACAGTTTGCCTCACGACTGATCAAATGGCAAAAGCAATATGGTCGGCATGGTTTGCCGTGGCAAGGCCGTGAACCTTATCTGGTATGGCTCTCGGAAATTATGTTGCAGCAAACACAGGTGCGTACTGTATTAGATTATTATCCTCGGTTTGTGGCGAGCTTTCCCACTGTTCATGCTTTGGCAGCTGCACATGAAGATCAGGTGTTGGGCTTATGGCAAGGGCTGGGCTATTACAGTCGTGCACGCAATTTGCATAAGGCAGCTAAACAAATAGTTACCGAATTTGCTGGCCAATTCCCCAGTACGCGTATTCAGTTACAAACGCTATGCGGGGTAGGGCGCAGTACCGCTGCGGCTATTGCCGCGTTTTGCTTTAATGAACGGGAAACTATTCTGGATGGTAATGTTAAACGTGTTTTATGTCGCTTACTGGCCTTAGATGGGGATTTAAACAATAAATTTTTTGAACAACAGCTTTGGCATGCAGCGGAATCTTTGTTACCTGAAAAAACAGAAGATATACCAACGTATATTCAGGGTTTAATGGATCTGGGGGCAATGATATGTAAGCGCAGCAAACCTATATGCACTGCCTGTCCTATGAGCGATATTTGTCTGGCTAAAGCTGATAATCTTGTTAGTCAATTGCCACGCAAAAAAAAGGCTGTTGCGGTAAAAGATATCTCTCTTTACTGGTTGGTATTACGAAATCGACAAAATGGTGCATTGCTACTTCATAAAAGACCTGCTAAAGGTATTTGGGGTGGTTTATGGTGTGTTCCCTGTCTGGATAGTCTGGCCGCTTTAGATAATCTGGTAGCTGAATTAGACCTGACTTGCGATGATTTACATGAAGGTATTGAAATTAGTCATCGTCTTACCCATCGGCAATTACATATTGTGCCATTTACTGCCCAAACATCTTTCAAAGCCAATTTAGAAGCGATTTTACCGAATGCTGAATGGGTTTTACCTCAAAATTTGTCGGATTATGGCATACCAAAACCTCTTAAAAATTATCTCGATCAGGTTACGAATAGCCTGTTTTAATAGTTTTGTTTTCCAATGACGCTCAATATATTTTAGTTTGCTGCGTTTTCTGTTTTTAGTGAGTTTATTTGCTTCACTGTCTATTTTATTTTAATTTTTTTTTCATTTGTGCAGATTAGTTGTCTATATTGAGCAGCTTGTGAATTATATTGTTTTTTGGTTGCTATAACGTAAATTTATTTGACGTTATTACCGTAACCACGTATAAACGCTATCTTGCTGAACTGTTGCTGTCTTTTTGGCTGTATGGCAGACAGTAATACTATTTCAGTATTTATTGGCGAACTTAATGCCAGGCATTAAGTTTCTGATTATTTAACTGGGAATAAAACAATGGAAGAAGATTCGAGTCGACCGTTTATTTTATTGATACATCAACTGCAACTAGGCCGTTGATGTTTCCTGGTTAACAGTATCTGCCGATCGGGAAACATCATGGTCGGTGAGGTACTGTTTATGAAAAAATTAAAAAAAGTTACATCTCAACCAGTGACAATCAAGGCTGTGCTGGAATCACGCCATAGTCTTGAAAAAACACTATCTAATTTACAGACCAGTATGAGTGGTCTGACTGAGCAAGACGTCAAAGAAAGACTAGCCAGTTTTGGCAGCAATGATGTGGTGCACGATAAGGCTCCTTCTGCTTTGCTGCAATTATTGCTAGCGTTTAAAAATCCCTTTATTTTTGTTTTACTGGCACTGGCAAGTGTAAGTTTTTTTACTGATTATCTGCTTCCTCTTCGTCATGGAGAAGAAACCAGTCTTAGTGGCATTATTATCATTTTGGTCATGGTTTTGCTTAGTGGGCTGCTGAGTTTTTGGCAAGAGTATCGCTCCAACAAGGCTGCTCAGGCTTTGAAATCAATGATCAGCACTACAGCGACAGTATTGCGTCGTAGTCATCGTGATTTAGATGCTGAACAGCTGGAAGTACCGATTAAGCAAGTGGTTCCCGGAGATATTATTTTTCTGTCTGCTGGTGACATGGTGCCGGCTGATGTGCGTCTAATTGAATCGCGTGATCTGTTTATCAGTCAAGCTGTGCTAACTGGTGAGTCTATTCCGGTAGAGAAATCTGATACTTTAGGCAGTACGGTTAGTGCCGATGCAGATGGAGCGCCAACTCAACAATCACAACATTTAGCTAATCCATTGGATGCAGAAAATATCTGCTTTATGGGTACGAATATTGTTAGTGGTACTGCTAAAGCTGTGGTCGTGGCAACCGGTAGCGACACATACTTTGGTTCACTCGCTAAATCTATTGTGGGTACGCGTGGTAAAACTGCTTTTGATCGTGGTGTAAACAGTGTTAGTCATCTGCTGATTCGCTTCATGCTTGTCCTAGTACCGATTGTTTTGCTAATCAATGGTTTTACTAAAGGTGACTGGGGTGATGCTGCTTTATTTGCACTGGCTGTAGCTGTGGGTCTGACACCGGAAATGTTACCGATGATTGTCAGTGCCAATTTAGCAAAAGGTGCTATGGCAATGGCACGCCGTAAAGTGGTGGTAAAACGCCTTAGTGCGATTCAGAATTTTGGATCAATGGATGTTTTATGTACTGATAAGACCGGCACCTTGACTCAGGACAAAATCATTCTGGAGCATTACACTGATATTAATGGTCATAATGATCATGAAGTATTGCAGATGGCTTGGTTAAATAGCTCATACCAAAGCGGTATGAAAAACCTGATGGATAAGGCAATTGTACGCTTTGCACAGGAACCGGAAAACCGCGCTTATATTAATACTGGTGGTTTTCAGAAGATAGATGAATTGCCCTTTGATTTTGTACGTCGCCGTTTATCTGTGGTTTTACAGGATGAACAACGTCGTCATGTGCTTATTTGTAAGGGTGCTGTAGAAGAGATGCTGTCCATCTCCAGCTGTGTGTATGAACAGGGACAGTCTTTACCCTTAGATGCAACGCGACGTAAACAATTGTTGGCTTTGACCGAGAGCTATAATAAAGAAGGTTTTCGGGTATTGGCGATTGGTAAAAAATACATCAATGACGACCAACAGAAAGCGCAATATGCGGTTGCAGACGAAACTGAACTTACTTTATGCGGTTTTCTGACTTTCCTTGATCCACCTAAAGACAGTGCTGCGCAGGCGATTGCTGCTCTGAGTGAAAATGGCGTAGCGGTAAAAGTTTTGACTGGTGATAATGCTATTGTTACACGCAAAATCTGTCATGAAGTCGGTATTGAGGTTGGATTGCCTTTGCTGGGTAATGACATTGAAAATCTAAGTGATGAAGCGTTGAAGCCTATACTGGAACAGCATACGGTTTTTGCCAAGCTTACTCCATTACAAAAATCACGCATTATTCGCTTATTGCAGGAAAATGGCCATACGGTTGGTTTTCTGGGTGATGGTATTAATGATGCCCCTGCATTGCGTGATGCTGATGTTGGTATTTCAGTAGATACTGCCACTGATATTGCCAAAGAGTCTGCTGATATCATTTTGCTGGAAAAAAGCCTGATGGTATTGGAAGAAGGTGTTATTAAAGGACGTGAAACCTTTGGTAATATCATTAAATACTTGAATATGACAGCAAGCTCAAATTTTGGAAATGTGTTTTCAGTATTATTTGCCAGTGCTTTTCTACCATTTTTGCCCATGCTGGCTATTCAGTTACTGATTCAGAATCTGCTGTATGATTTTTCCCAGCTATCATTGCCGTGGGACAGAATGGATGATGAGTTTTTACGCAAACCAAGAAAATGGGACGTTTCCAATATCAGCCGTTTCATGCTGTTTATCGGACCTATCTCATCTATATTTGATATCAGTACGTTTGCACTGATGTGGTATGTGTTTCATGCTAATGCCCCAGAAGTTCAGAATTTATTCCATTCTGGCTGGTTTGTGGAAGGTTTATTATCACAAACACTGGTTGTACACATGTTGCGAACCCGTAAAATTCCGTTTGTACAAAGTACCGCTGCTTTGCCAGTACTGTTGATGACCGGATTGATTATGGCCATAGGAATCTATATTCCATTCTCACCGATTAGTGGTTGGATTGGTCTTACACCACTGCCATGGCAATATTTCCCGTGGCTGGTACTCACTCTAGGTTGTTACTGTGTGGTTACACAAATAGTTAAACGCTGGTATATCCGCCGTTTCGGACAATGGTTCTAATTTATTCTTACCAAAAAGCGAGTCATCAACTCGCTTTTTTTGTAGCTGATGGATTAGTTTCAGAGCCTGCATATTTTAGTGATGTGGCTATCAATTTTATTATGCTAATTTGAAATAATACTCCTAGCTAAAATAGAGGTTTTAGTTTACCTCTATTGAAGTCAATATGATGATTTAGCTTATAACAATAAATAATTGTTTTTATAATAAAAATCATAATTATGTATCTGTATTCTTTTCTTGCTATTTTATCCTTTTCACTTATATACAAACAATCTGGTTAATTAAGAAATTAGGATCAGCTTTAATTCTTCATCAATCATTAATTTTCCATCTAATTGAGAAATTTTGAATAATGCTATTGGTATCTTAATAAGATTTTTATGCCGATTTAGCTTTTGTAGTATCTGAAAAATCAATTGAGTAATATCAGACCTAACTATCCCTGCTATAAAAGGTAGCTCAACTGTATAAGTCACAGCTTTTGGGGTAGTTTTAGAGAGTAAATAGATTTTAAAATAATAAATTAACGCATTTATTGTTCCGGCTGTAAGAAAATACTAAAATTTGAGCTAATAGTAGGTGATAATCTTTTTGAAGGACTAATAATTAATATTAGATCGTTAAGCATTAAATTTAGTTGATATTTTAATGGAATATGAATTATTTCAATAACACCGAGGAAGTTTAAATTTTTTAGCTATTAAAAAATCAACTTTATTTGATTGAACATAAAGAAAAAGTATTTTTAATGATTTATTTGAAGGATATTAGGTAGATGTTAAATATTTGATTAGAAGATAAAAAAACTGATTAATACATTTTTAAACAACCGAAACTCAGAAAAGTTAACCATTTTAAGCTGAGAAGAATGTATACATGTACAACAATAATGGATCAGAATGTCTTTCAAATTTCTTAAACCATGCTATTAAAATGACAGTTTAAGTAGGAAATAATGAATAAATTGATTGTCGATTATTGAACAGATAACGACTTGATACATTATATTATTTTAAAGTAACTCTGAGGTTAGAATGGCATTTAATAAAACTGAAAAATCAGCTTTGCTGACTGTAAAAGGTGTTGGGGAAACTGTTATTGGGCGACTAGAACAAATGGGTATTGATTCAATATCCAAACTGGCGCAGGCGAATCCTCAGGATATTATCGAACAGGCAGCCAGTTTGACAGGAAGTACTTGCTGGAAAAACAGCCCTCAGGCGAAAGCAGCCATAACAAATGCGGTAGATTTTGCTAATAAGCAATTACAGGAAAGATCAGATTTAAATATTACAGATTAAAATATGCCAAAAATTTAGCCTAATTTATGTTTATTTGTCGCGTTAAATACACACATTGTCATAGAAAATTTCGATAATAAGCCCGTTAATATTACGCTATTGCCTGAATTTACTCCTGCTATTGAGATAGTTTACTAAACTAATAATTATGCGGTGCATGCATTCCTTAAAGAAGGCTATAATGTAAAACACTTTTATCCTGAACATAAATGATAAGTGCTCAGATAAAGGTATTCTTTAGCGTGCTTTTTTAAAAACAGATTTCAGGTGTAAAAACTAAGACTGAGAACAGATATGGATGAATTAATCAAAGAAGCAGCATTACATTTTCACGAAGAACCCCGTCCAGGAAAAATTGAGGTTCGGCCTACGAAACCATTGGCTACTCAAGAAGATTTGTCATTGGCGTATTCCCCCGGCGTAGCTGCACCGTGTATGGAGATTCATCGTGATCCGACTAATGCTTATAAATATACTGCACGTGGTAATCTTGTAGCGGTCATTTCTAATGGCACCGCAGTTTTGGGTTTGGGTAATATTGGTGCTCTTGCTGGTAAACCAGTTATGGAAGGCAAGGGTGTTTTATTTAAAAAATTTGGTGGGGTAGATGTTTTTGATATTGAGATAGATGAAACAGATCCCGACAAGCTGGTTGACATCATTGCTGCCCTTGAGCCAACTTTTGGTGGCATAAATCTGGAAGATATTAAAGCACCCGAATGTTTTTATATCGAAAAAAAATTACGCGAACGTTGCAAAATTCCAGTTTTTCATGATGATCAGCATGGTACCGCTATTATTACTGTTGCTGCTATTAAAAACGCTTTGACTGTTGTCGGTAAAGATATTTCTCAAGTTACGCTAGTTTGTTCTGGTGCAGGTGCTGCTGCTATCGCCTGTTTGGAACTATTAGTTAATATGGGTCTAAAAAGGGAAAATATTACTGTATGCGACTCCAAAGGCGTGATTTATCAGAATCGCGAAGCAAATATGGTGGAATCCAAAAAAGCTTTTGCCAAACCTGATCAGGGACAACGCACCTTGGCAGATGCGGTAAATGGCAAAGATATATTCCTTGGATTATCCGGTCCAGGCGTATTAAGTGCGGATATGCTCAAAACCATGAATAAAGATCCAATTATTCTGGCTATGGCCAACCCTACGCCCGAAATCTGGCCATTTGAAGCCAAAGAGGTTCGCCCTGATGTCATAATAGGCACTGGACGCTCTGATTTCCCAAATCAGGTTAATAATGTCTTGTGTTTTCCGTTTATTTTCCGCGGTGCTCTGGATGTAGGTGCA
The DNA here is from genome assembly GCA_946481965.1 of uncultured Neisseriaceae bacterium. Lineage (GTDB taxonomy): Bacteria > Pseudomonadota > Gammaproteobacteria > Burkholderiales > Neisseriaceae > Snodgrassella. The sequence goes on from CAMLPN010000007.1 coordinate 12,630, forward strand.
ACCGACATCAATGATGAAATGAAACTGGCCTGTGTGAATGCTATCGCGGAACTGGCGAAAACTCCTCCGAGTGCAGAAGTGGTTAAAGCTTACAAAGATGCTGATATGACTTTTGGCCGTGAATACCTGATTCCCAAGCCTTTTGATCCACGGCTTATCACCGTTGTAGCGCCGGCAGTGGCTCAGGCTGCAATGGATTCTGGTGTGGCTACTCGTCCAATCGGTGACATGCAAGCCTATGTAGAACAACTGAAAAAGAGAATTGAAAATTAATCAATACAGATAATTTGGCTGAAGCTGTAAAGTTTATAGTGAGTATTGCTGTTTGGATATATAAATAGCGGCAGCTTAAATTTTTTGCTTAACATTTCAGTTAAATTATATTGTCTGTATACTGGCAGGCTGTCTTCTTCGGACAGCCTGTTGTTTTATCGATGCAGGAAATGACAATGAGTACCGATCAAAATCAATTACCAAATTACATCACACCAAACGGTCATCAGGCATTACAAGATGAACTTTATCAGTTAGTCCATAAAGAACGACCGGAGATTGTTAATGTCGTTAACTGGGCGGCGGGGAATGGTGATCGTAGTGAGAACGGAGATTATCTTTATGGAAAACGTCGTTTGCGTGAAATTGATCGCAGGATTCGTTTTCTCACTAAAAGACTAGAAGCTGCTCATGTCGTTGACCCAGAAGCACGCGAAGATTGCGATCAGATTTTTTTCAGTGCTACGGTAACCATTTTACGCGGAAATGGCCATGAACAGACAGTTCACATTGTTGGTACGGATGAAATTGATCTGAATCGTAATAAGATATCCTGGGTTTCACCACTTGCCCGTTGTTTGCTAAAAGCCCATGCTGGTGATGAAGTACGATTGAATGGGGTAGATGGTGTGGAGATTATTGAGATTTTAACAGTTGAGTATATACGTATTGATTAAATTGTCTCATATCATGCATAATATTAACTTAAGTTAAAAAAAATCTACTCCCATTTAATTTCTGCTAATTCAAATCGTTAATAAAATTCTATTGCTTAAACAGAACGATTTTAAATTTGAATAAATTATCTTAGCCATTTTGGCTAAGATTTGTGCAGCAACATATTTATTGTAAATATTACTCTATGAATCCAAAACTTGATCCGATATTCAAACAGCTTAATGCACTTATACTCGGTAAACAACCATTGCTGGTGCAGATTATTACTTGTGTTCTGGCTAGGGGACATATATTACTGAATGATGTGCCCGGAGTAGGGAAAACCACGCTGGCACATGCATTGGCTGCCGTGCTGGGTATGGGATACAAACGAGTTCAGTTTACTAATGATATGTTGCCAGCCGATTTATTAGGGGTCAATATATTTCAACCACAAAAAAGTGAGTTTACTTTCCAGCCGGGGCCTGTTTTTAATCCATTTTTATTAGCAGATGAAATAAATCGTGCCTCTCCTAAACTCCAATCAGCTTTACTGGAAGCCATGGAAGAAGGGCAAGTTTCTGTTGATGGTAAAACTTATACCTTGCCACAGCCATTTCTGGTTGTCGCCACGCAAAACCCTGTAGAGCAATTAGGCACATATCCTTTACCAGAATCACAATTAGATCGTTTTATGATGTGTCTGAGTATGGGGTATCCAGCTGAAAAAGAAGAGAAGCAGTTATATCTGAGTGGTGGACGTCGCCAGTTTATTCCTAGAATTAAACCAGTGACCAATACCAAGATATTGCAACAATGGCAGGACGAAGCAATGCAAATAACCATTTCTCCGGCAGCTGCTGATTATATTTATCGACTGGTACAAGCCACCAGAGTACCGGGTCGTTTTGCGGTAGGACTGAGTCCACGAGCCGGTCTGGCTGTAGTTAATGCGGCTAAAGCGCATGCATGGGTGCATGCCCGTACCCATGTTTTACCAGAAGATGTGAAAGCAATATGGGTAGCAGTAGCTGCACACAGGTTGCAACCAATACAAAGTCAGCAGGAAAGTAAAACCATCTTAACTGAGATGCTAAGTCATGTGGCCGTGGTCTGAATTACCTGCGCCAATCTGTCTAGACGGATATCAACCATTACGCATGCGTAATGTTCGCTTTAGTCTTACGCGCTCAGGCTGGGGGATAGCCATAGCATGTGTATTGCTGTGGGTCATGGCGGTTAATTATCAGGTTAATGTTGCTTATGCATTGGTGTTCTGGTTAGTTGGTATACTGATATTTGGAGCGGCAGCTGGTCTGCGCCAACTTACCGGATTGGTGCTGGAAATTATTCCTGCCCCAGAATACTTCGCCCAAAATGAAATCGTTTTGACTTTACGCGCCTGTGATGAGTGTAAACGTCGACGCTGGCTGTGGTTACGAACTAGCTTAACTGATAATCAAAATGCTAAAGACTGGCAGTTATGGACAATAACACCGGAAAATAGAGATTTTGACTGGCGGCTGCCACCGCAAAAACGCGGATTTCTTCCATCTTTAACATTAGCAGGTGCCTGCATGGCACCATTTGGATTGATCATGGTAGAAACGCAATGGGAATATAGCGGCGAAATCATTATTTTTCCAGCGCCATTACTGCATGATTTACCTGTCGCCGTTGTTGATAACCAAGACGAATCCTCGCAAATTAGTTTAAGCGGAGAGAATCCGGCTTATCTTATGCCACACCAAAATACTACGCCGTTGAAATACATTGCATGGAAACATTATGCTAAAAGTGGCAATTTGCTGGATAAATATTTTGAACGCAGTGGATCAGTCATCGAACCTGCATTAATTTCCTATCGTAATTATCCACCAAATACAACCAAAGAAAAATTGGCTAGTTTGTTGTGTTATCGTGTCTTACGGGCAGAAGCGAGTGGAGAAAAATATATTCTCGAGTTGCCACATCAGCGATTTGAAGCAGGTACCGCGCAGCGAACATACTGTTTAACAGCATTGGGAACATGGTAATGTGGCTTGCTGATCCTGTCTTTTTGCGTAAAACACCCAATATTCGCGCCCAATTCATCTTACTATTGATGCTTAGCTGGGTGGCGGTACCATTACTCTTGCAATTACCATTTACCATCTCAGTGATGTTCGGATTTTTATTAATCATTCGAATGTTATTACTGTTTACCCCCATAAAAAAATTACCGGTTTGGGGGCTGGTCATATTACTAATAGGTACGGGTGCGTGGGTATATTTCAAAATTGGTACATTTATAGGGCGGGATGGTGGCGTATCACTATTGCTGCTAATGGTGGTACTGAAAACGTATGAAGGGGAAACTTTACGCGACTGGCAGGTATTATTGCTGGCACAAATAATATTGATGGGTGGAGCATTATTATTTAATCAAGGTATATTAATGGCTCCGTGGCTCATCATTTCATTATTCTGCTTACTTTCCTCACTTGGACTGCTGGCTGGTATTGAACCCCAATCTGCGATCAAACAGGGTATTGTAGTTTTGTTATTATCTTTACCTCTGGCTGTGATTTTATTTATTGTCGCTCCACGAAAAAATACCCCATTATGGGGTATACCTCCTTCGCAGACTGCAAGCAAAACCGGTCTCTCCAATATCATGGATCCAGGTAGTATCAGTAATCTGGTGCAGAGCAATGATTTAGCATTTAATGTTATTTTTGATAACAATGCCGTGCCCAAGAAAGAGAATTTGTACTGGCGTGTTGTCATCATGGGACGTAATCAAAACGGCGTATGGCAGGCTATCAAAGATAATTATACTGATGAGGATACATTGCAACTGCCCAATCGAGAGGAATTAGCACAGAACTCAGGTTCAAATTACGTCAGTTATCAGTTAGTCATAAAAGATGACAATGGCTATGTCCCTGCTTTAGATCAGCCATTACCAGATAAGCAGAAAGAGTTATCGCGTAGAGTAGGTAATGTGATTCGGGTAAATAAAAGACGAGAGGGTTTACGGCGTATCCATCTTGCTTCTTCATTATCGGCCCAGTTGCAACAGAACATGGATCGCGATCTGAAATATTTCTATTTGGAACTGCCTGCAGATATTAATTTGCAAACCCGTATGCTGGCCAGACAGCTGGCTAAACAATCTCAAAATACAGAAGATTTTATTCAGCGTATATTGTCCTATTATCGGGAGCAACACTTTCAATATACTCTGACACCGGAACGTGGCGCTGATAAAGAAAATCATACAGATTATTTTTTATTTAATTCGCATGAAGGATTTTGTGAGGACTTCGCAGATGCAACTGTGTGGTTGGCTCGTGCAGCTGGAGTGCCGGCAAGAGTTGTAACTGGCTATCAGGGTGGAGAATATCATGCAGAAGGTCAGTTCTGGCAGGTTCGCAGTAAAGATGCGCATGCCTGGACAGAGATCTGGGTGGCGGAAAAAAATATTTGGCAGCGGATAGATCCAACTACGGCAATATCAGAAGCACGCGTAAATACAGGTATCGAAAATGCCCTTCCAGCTACGCAAACTCAAGCATTAAAACCGAAATATCCATGGTTGGAAAATAAACTGGATCAGGGACAATTTTACTGGCAGCAATGGGTGGTTAATTATGATGGAAGTCAGCAAAATAGTCTCATATCGAAAATAGGTTTTAAAAATCTTCCATTATGGTTATTACTGATCATTATTGGTATTTTAATTATTATTACCGCTTTACCGATGATGCTTTGGGTATGGAAACAAGGCAGAAGTAATATTTCACCTCTGGTAGAAGGATTTAACCTACTTAAGCAGACACTGATTGAAGGTGATACAGAAGAGATATTAGCATTTGGCCCAGAAGAAATAAAAACTCTTCTAGAAGAAGCTGATTTATTAAACAGCCAGATTGAGCAATTGTTGGATCAATATATTTTATGGCAATACGGCTCTACTAAGCTGCCCAGTAAACATGAGCAGCGTGTCTGGTATCGGAATGTAAAACGCGCTATTCGCAAAATCTGATTGAACTGATGTAGCTATTGCTGATAGATAAAAATGATTTTTTTAGTCACACCAACTGTCAAATGGGGGGGGAATCAGTTAGGCTAAATTGCACAGATAGCTATGGAAAGTTGACTAAAATAAATTTAAGCTTTTTCAGCAATATTTCGGCTTTTGTTGATTGGCTTTAGCTAGATAATGTACCAATACTATTTGTAATACTACTTTGTGAATTATTTTCGTTCAGATTCCAAATTGTATAAAGAAAAGTGGTAATGCTGAGAATTGCAAAACAAGGTAGCAGTAAAGCGGAGTTATTCAGGTTAAATTAATTCTGCGTATTAATTAGAACAATTTAAGTGATTAATTTAAATTGAATTTATCGGCAATGATACTTATAAATTTTCCATCATGGCGAAAGCAGTTATCTGTTTAACGGTAAGTCTATGCTGAGTAAGGTAGCTCGATTTACCTATTGTTGTTGTATTTTTGTGCTTGATTTCAATAATCGTATTTTTATCATACGATTTATCAGATGTATACAGGTGTATGGTAATAGGAGAGGGTTAATTCTGTTACCAAATTTTATAATAAAAACCGCACTGTTTTGAGTCTACATATCTTTTTTCAGAAGATTACATTCTTAATAAAATATCCACTCTTTTGCTATAATTTTCGTCTTCATCAAGAATATATTTGTTTTTTAATAATACATTTAATTCTTCTTTATCTTTTGTATATTCTAATACCTCATTGTTGTTTAAATCTGTATTCATTTCTATATCAGATAATCTATCTAACAGGTAATCGGGAATAAAATTATGTTTTAAACTTATTATTGATAAATTTTGAATAACAGCGACTAAAATTTTATTATTTTGTTTCATGCTAATAACTAAATCTTCAAATACAGCCGGAATGGCTTGTTCAGTGTTAAATCCCTCACCTATAAATTCATAATAAGTTTTTAGTGTTAATTTCTTTGCTTCTATATAATTAATAGTATGCATAAATCTGTCCCTTTACCCTCTAAATACATTTAATACAATATTAGGATATTTTTGTTTAAATTCTCAGATAATATTTGCACAACTTTTACATGCCTGAGCTTTAATTCGGTTGTAATTAATAGCTGATACAGCAATTAATTTATGCATTTGGTCGCGATTTTCTATTTAACTAAACCAGTTTGACCAGCAGGATATTGGTAGCGATGGTAGTAAGTTTAGTTTGACAGGTAAATTACGCAGTAAGATTGATGTTAAATTCAATTTAATAGTAACAGCGAATGTCACTGTTATGCAGTTATACTCATCGATAAGATAAAACACTACCGATGAGTATATGTAGTCATCAGATATTATTTTTGATTAAATCAATGACTTCTTTTCCTTTGCCTTCCAAAATGGCTTTTGAACCGTACCAGACCATGTTTTTCACATTTTCATAGCTGATTGTTGGTGGCATGATCAGCTCGTCGGGGCTGATGATAACATTGAGCAGGGCAGGGCCAGATGTCGATAAAAATGTTTGTACGGCATTTTCCAGCTCGGAAGGTTTGCTGACTGTTTGCGCACTGAATCCACAGCCTTCAGCAATGGTTTTGAAATCACCATTTTTCAGATCAACATAAACTTCTACTAAGCCTTCACCTTTCTGTTCCTGCTCGACAAAATTCAACGAACTATTGTTGAAAACGACAATTTTAATGGGTAAATTTTCCTGTTTAGCTGTTAACAGATCACCCATAAGCATGGCTAAGCCACCATCTCCTGACAAGGATATGACTTGTCTGTCTGGAAATGCTTTTTGCAAACCATAAGCCTGAGGCATGGCATTAGACATGGTGCCGTGTTTGAGACTACTGAGGAAACGACGCTGACCATTCATGGTAAGATAGCGCGAGCCCCAGAGCATAGGTGTGCCAACATCTGCGGTAATAAGGGCATCTTCACGGGCATGTTTATCAATCAGTTCCACCAATTGCTGCGGATGAATGAGATGTTTGTCGTTAACTGTGCTGGCAAAATTTTCATACTTAGCCATTATTTTGTTAAACATGGCAGTATACTTGTCCAGAAAATGACTATCGGTGCGCGCTTTGATTTGTGGTAAAACATTTTGCAGGGTGGCTTTGATATCTCCAACCAGACCAAGATCAACAGGATGGCGTAGACCAAGTTGAGTGGCATCATGATCAATCTGAATGATGTTTGTCTGTTCAGGATAAAACTCAGACCAGGCAAAGCCACAACCCAATAATAATAAGGTGTCACAATTTTTGATGGCTTCATAACCGGCTTTAGTACCAAACATACCGGTCATGCCTACTTGATAAGGATTGTTATGGGCTATGCAGTCTTTAGCACGAGAGGTGTGGACAACAGGGGCTTGGAGTTTTTCAGCTAATGCTACCACTTCATGATGGGCATTATGACAGCCGACACCGGCATAAATAGTAATCTTATTACCGGCATTGATTGCAGTGATTAATTGGTTGATTTCATCCTCATTTGGCCGAATGATCGGTTGAGGATTCCATATACGAATCGGTTTTTCTTTTATTTCGATTTTACTAACATCACTGGGTAATATGACTACAGACACTCCGCGCCTATTCACTGCGACCTGAGCTGCCTGTGTGAAGATGCGTTGTGCCTGTTCAGGTTGGCTTACCATCTGACAAAAGATGCTACAGTCCTGATACACTTTGAGAAAATCTACTTCCTGAGGAAAGCCAGTACCCATTGATGGCGCAGCCAATTGACTGGCAATAACCAGTACCGGTGCATGATTGCGATTTGCCTCATATAAGCCGTTTATAAGATGTAAGCTGCCGGGACCACAGGATCCGGCACATGCGGTAAGTTTATTGCTAATCAGTGCTTCAGCACCAGCAGCAAAAGCTGCGGTTTCTTCATGACGGGTATGAATCCAATTAATGGTGCTTTTCTCAATAGCCTTACCGACAAAATTCAGGGTATCTCCTATAATTCCATAGCAATTATTGACGCCAGCTACTTCGAGTACATCTATTAATATTTCGGCAACTGTTTTGGTTTTAGACATTTTTACTTCCTCTCATTGTTTATTTATGATTGTTTTATCAGTATAAAATTTGCTTTGTTAATCTATACATGATTTAAGTTAATTGTAGTATTAAGTTTTGTCTAAATCAATAATGATGCTTTATTTCATATAAATCAAAAGCTAAAAATGTTATAGAGCGTTTTCTTTTGATGTTAGATGTAACTGGGTAAAGTATATATATTAAAAGATTAATGAATAGGTTTATTTGAGTAAGTTAAATGCAAATGTCTTTAATGTGTAAAACATCTATCTAGATCGGTTGAAGAAATTTACCAGCATAGTTAACAGTGATAGTTAAATTGTGTATTCTTATTACACTATTGATTTCAAAATATAAATATTAATTGTTTTTACTAGTCGTAATGGGTTAGGTAGTTGTTGGAAATGGAATCTTTACCATTTTCGTACAATTCAATTTTGTTGAAAAGGTTACCAGAGCGATTATTTTTTAGGTATTTTACCAGCATGACTTTAATTTGAATCTATCGTAGTGATCTGTACGGTGCTGAAAATTTTATCAGAAAGGCAAAAACGACCTTATATAAAACACAAATTAAGGATTTAATTCCTAGACAGCAAAAGATGTTAGTGGTTGATAATGCTTTTTTGAGGTTCTGAAACAGCTATAGGATAAACTGTTTAAGCAGGATTTCATATTCATTAGGAAATTCATATTGATAAGCGGGTACTTACAATTAGCGAGATAAAAAATAAGAGAAGATTGAAAGCTTTGAATATTGTGTATACTTATTTTGATGAATATGTAAATACTGTAGTTTTATGTGAATTAGTTTCAAGCAGACTATTTTACAGTTGAATGTCTTAAACTGATTAAAATAGAAAACATTAATCAGCTTTGGTGGTGGAGTGAAGAGCAGTTTGCGATTTTAATTTCTAAATTACTTCCATGGATATAAAAGCTATTAAATAAGTCTTGTTCAGTGTCTTTAAAACAGAAAACTTTCCAAGTAAAGCAAAATGTGAATTGGCAGAATAGTTATTGATTAAATATCCTAACTGACTGAAAGATGATTATGGTTATTTATTAGAGATTGAGGAGCAGTTTTCGGCAGCTAAAAAACTGCCTGAAGGTTTTTGCAATGGAAAATCTCTATGCAAGTAGGAAGATGGCAAATAGTGAAATATTATTCTGCCAGTATTAAGCTATTTTTTATTATTTGTTTTTTCTGGAAGTAATAATGCCTTTTTTACAAAATAATATTCACCCTTAGGAGCTTTAATTAAATCCCAGCTTAAATTATTACCTTGAAGGGTTATAACAGCTAGGCCATTAGTACCACCAAAATTACTATCAAAAGGTACTTTAATTTTATTATCAATCAATGTGGAGGAAAAAAGTATAGGACAATCAATTTTATTCCCGTAATGAATAATTGAACATAATTCCCCATGAACTTTATCATTTTCTTCAATTTTCAATTTAATTGAAAAAATACTATATGGTATTTCATTATTATCAATATATGTCTCATCAGACCAGCTTCCTTCTAAGGGTGAAGCATGTAAATAATTAAAGTTAAACATAAATAATAAAATAACCAATATTTTTAATATACAATTAGCTTTCATCAATTTTATCCCTTAGATAGTTATTAATTCTGTTTAACCAACCTTTAAAAAATACATAATTTTTAGTATGAGTAACATCTTTTTTATTGGCTAAACTTGGATAATACTCGCGTCGGATTTCTGCAATTCTTGTTAATAATGTATTTTCATCAAAAATAGAATTTATAATTAGTGCTAACTTTTCCTTCATTTTCTATTCTCGGTCATGTTTTGCTCAACTTTATTTTCTTTCAATTGTTGAGTTTTTCTGAAAGCTCTTAAAGATGTTATAGAATAATTATATATAATTCATTCTATTTTAGCATTTTTATCTTACAGAAGCCTTTTTATGGGCGCGAATAGGAAAATGTTAGAGCAGATGATTCTATAGCTGAACATAAAAATAGAAATTGGCAAGATAAAACATAGAAATTATCGTGCTTGTTGTTTCATTATGATAATTTGCGGGATTTGTACTTTATTTTTATTACTCCAAAACTCCATCTGATGCGTCTGCGGATCTTGTGCTGATCTATTTTTTTGCAATTGGTTATGCAATAGTTTTGGTATTACCTTTTTTAATTTTAATCATGCCAGTAAGACCTTTTTATGGTTATTACCTATAGCTATTGTATTTGTTAATATTTTTATTGTCGTTGTTGTTATGCAAATGATAATGGCTATAGGTAAACACTAAATCAATAACAGCTACTACTTTCACGCTCATTTTGATTTTATTAGTTTTCACTAAGATTAAATGGCACGATCGTCATAGAGTGAAATATTAGTTAATTTACTCATGGTGTTCAGGTAGTTTTGCACAGGTTCTGGCCAGTTGACGTTTTTAACGATGGTGAGATTGCGCAATACGGGGAAAAGCAATATATCCTCCATACTGAATTCACCTTGTGTGCCCTGAGCACTTTTGATAAGTGGTGCTAAGCTGAGTAGATCATTTTGCAGACGTTGAATGAGTTCCGCTGTGTTGGCGAGTAATTGTTTAAAATCGCCAAATCGAGCAGATTTTTTGGCGACATAGTAGTCAATTGCTTGTTGGGTGGCAAATTCCGGTAGACCAATGCTGATGCAACGAGGTACGGTAAGCTTATTGCGATATTCATCCACGGAATCTAACCATTGCTGTATTTGTGGTCGGATAGTTTGGTTTAATGGTGTGGTGCCAGAAAGCTGATCGATATAGTGTACGATATCTAAGCTTTCTCCCATCGCAGTATGATCATCTTTCACTAAGATGGGCACCATTTTCTGACCGATAAGTTGGTTCGGGGTCTCCTCATCATCATTTAATAAATATTTCAATGTAACCGGAATTTTTTTAAAACCAAAAATCATTTCAGCGCGAACGCAGTAGGGACAATGATCATATATATATAATTGCATGAGCTTACCTTTGGGTTGGTGTAATGAATGTTTTAAGTTTATCAGGCGCTGGTCAATAAAAAAATAAACAAATTTACCAAAATATTCATAATTTTTTTTGCGCCGACCAAATAAGTTTTTATTATTATTTTGGTGAGATTATCTTCTTTTATAGCCAAGCAAAAAACAATTGAGTCTTAATCATACCAATTAAGATTAAATAAAGTAAATTCTAAATCTTGGCAATTCTGATTCAATGTCTAATTCTCACAACTGGTGGTTAGTTTGATTTTTATGCCAATATTGTTTTACTTTCCATTTACTAGAGCTTTGTTTTAAATATGTTTATTATGCGAGTAAGTACTTCGCATGATAGGTTAACAGTAATATGGAAGCAAAGGTTTGTGCGGGACAATGTGAACCCTTTGGTACGTTGCTGGGATATGCACCCGGTGGGGTAGCGATTTATTCTGCTGATGAGACTCAAATCGATCGCTCGTTGTTTAAGGATGATGAGGCTTACCGCAGTTATGTTGGTCATGAATACATGGGCTACAAATGGCAATGTGTTGAGTTTGCCAGAAGGTTTTTGTATATCAATTATGGGTTGGTATTTACTGATGTCGGCATGGCATATGAAATTTTTGCATTACGTATTCTAAGACGTGTGATTGACGAGGCTCTATTACCATTACACGCTTATGCGAATGGCAGTAAAAAGGCACCCCAGGCCGGAGCTTTGCTGATTTGGGATGAAGGCGGTATTTTTGAACATACTGGACACGTAGCCATTATTACGGAAGTACTGGCTGATAAGGTGCGGATTGTTGAGCAGAATCTGATCGAGAACCGTTTACCCAGTGGACAACAATGGACACGGGAACTACCGCTGTCTGTCATTGAGGGTAATTATTTTTTACAAGACTCCTATGCGGAAACGACGATTTTAGGGTGGATGATACAGACTGATGATCCAACCTATAGTCTGCCGCAGCCACTCCTACCTATGCAACTCCGGCCGATTCATGTCGCTTATTTACCACGGCATGGTCAATTTGACGGACAATGGCTCAATGAAGAAAATCCGATAGAACATGCCTATATAGGTGCAAACGGTCATCACGTCAGCAATGATAATGCCTACCGATATTTTACTATTTCGGCTAGTGCAGAGCAGGAGCTGATTATGGCGAGTAATGAATTGCACCTGATGTATATGCATGCAACTGATAAGGTTCTAAAAGATGATAGTTTGCTCAGCAATTTCAATGTACCCTCCATTTTATGGCCACGATTAAGGTTGTCTTGGCATAAACGCCGTTATCAGATGGTTACCGGCAGGCTGGATTTCTGTATGGATGAGAGAGGACTTAAGGTTTATGAATACAATGCGGACTCTGCATCTTGTCATACTGAAAGTGGGCTGATTTTACAGAAATGGGCTGATCAAGGTGGTTTGACTGTAGGGACCAATCCGGGTGCCGCTTTATTGGACGCCTTGATTGACTGCTGGAAACACACTGATGCCAATAATTTTGTCCATATCATGCAGGATCAGGATGCGGAAGAAAATTATCATGCCTTGTTTATGCAGGAAGCGTTAACCCGAGCGGGTTTTGACAGCAAAATTTTATGTGGTCTAGGCGCATTACACTGGGATCAATATGGGCGACTGATTGATGATGACAATCGCGAAGTTAAATGTGTTTGGAAAACCTGGGCATGGGAAACGGTGCTGGAACAATTGCGTGCCGAAAGTGAGTCACCTATTGCCGGTTTGCCGGTAAGTACTGGTGATCCTGATAATCAAGTACGATTAATTGATGTGTTGCTGCGCCCAGAAATTCTGGTGTTTGAACCACTATGGACGGTAATTACCAGTAATAAAGCTATTTTGCCGGTACTGTGGTCGATGTTTCCGCACCACCGTTATTTGCTGGATGCCTCTTTTGAATTAAATGAGCAATTGGTGCAGGAAGGTTATGCGGTGAAACCGATTGCAGGACGATGTGGACATAATATTGAGCTGGTAAATTATCAGCAACAGGTATTAGACAGCACTCATGGTAAGTTTGCTCAACAGGAAAATATCTTTCAGCAACTATGGTGTTTGCCGAAAGTAGACAATCAGTATGTGCAGGTATGTACATTTACTGTCGGCGGGCATTATGGCGGTGCCTGTCTGCGTTCGGATACTTCTAGGGTAATTAAAGGGGAAAGTGATATGCAGCCTTTACGAGTGGTAAATGATCAGGATTTTATGCACAGCTGAGTTAGTATTAGCCAAATATTTAGCAACTTACCCTTGTTTAAGTTTGAACTGGTAGAGAATATAGATACGGCATAAAAACTAAGCGTTACCGATTGACATAATTTGGACTGATTGATTAAATATTATATGGTATGTCGGTTTAGACGTTACTAAAGCTTAGCTCTATGTTTTGCGTCACGAAATGCAAAATAATGATGTTGTTAGCTATTGTTTAATCAGAACTTGCTGTAAGAATTTGTGACAGGGTAATGCGGTTAGTAGAGCAAGCATTATCGGCATAATAATCTGTGGCGTAACATCGGTAATTTCCAGCACAAATACCATGGCTGTAATCGGCATTTTTTGCTGAACGGCCAGAAAAACAGTTGCGCCAACTATACAGGCGGCAACCACTGATATTTCCGGCAAGTAAATGTTCCAGATACTGGCTATGATCAGTGCCAACATGCTGCCTAACATCATGGAAGGGGTGATCATGCCACCATAGGCGCCACCTCGTGTTGCCAGTAATAAAGCCAGCCATTTACCCAGAAGTAGAGCTAGTGCATAACGCCAAGTTATGGCATCGGCAAAACTTAGTTCATTTCCTGCTTTTCCGTTTCCTAGTATTTCAGGTAACCAGATGGATATGACGCCAATCATGGCAAATGCGCATACACTGATCACTATAAGGTTAGGATTTTTCCGGTCTTTGGGCTGACAAGCGGTTAATTGTCGTTGTAATATCCATGAACAGATAGCTATTACAGGTCCAAGTAGTACTGCCCACATCAAAAGAGCATGGTTAAGATGAAACTGCGGTAAATGATAGGTGGGTGTTGTGCCCAAGCCTAAGCTTGCTAACCATGCTGCTGTAGTGCAACAAATCAAGGCGGCTAATACAGCTGTACCACTAAAACTCAGGAGTAATGTTTCCAGTGCAAACAGTGTGCCAGCCAGTGGTACGTCAAATACAGCCGCCAGACCGGCAGCAGCGGTACAGGCCAGTAGGATGCTACGTTCATCATCAGTAATGTGCAGCCACCGTCCACATTGTTCTGCAAGTGCTGAACTGATTTCGCGCGGAGCACTTTCCCGTCCCAGTGGTGAGCCCATACCAACTGTTACTATCTGTAGTAAACCGTGCATGATTGAGGAAGATAAAGGCAGCGGTTTGGGGTCGTTACTGATTGCCTGATTGATGTTGACCAATTTGGCAGCAAAGCGGTGAAGTAACCACCAGCCTAAACCTGCTACCATGCCACAACAGAGTAATGCCAAAAGACGATGCATGCCAGTGGTTTGTTCCACCATGATGCGGAAAGTAATACCCTCAGTGCGACTGATAGCATAAACTGCCTGTTGAATGAAATGCAGTAAGGTGATCAGAGTCATGCCCACTACGCCAGCTATCAGTCCACCAATGAGTAGTAAGAAAAGAAGTTTAGGTGTTAGTTTGGGCATGATGTAGACAAACAAAAAATCAGATAAGGGTTTCTTTTACAATTATTATGGATTTATTGTAATGGATAAACTTCGGTTTTCCGAATTTAATTACTACCTTGTGTTAAAATTAGCCCATTTTGTCAGGATTTTATAAGGATTCACATCTGTGATCAGTACCAATAATATTACGATGCAATTTGGCGCAAAGCCATTATTTGAAAATGTGTCTGTGAAATTCGGTGGTGGCCATCGTTATGGTTTAATTGGTGCCAACGGATCAGGCAAATCTACATTTATGAAAATTCTGGGCGGAGATCTGGAACCGACCAGTGGAGAAGTCGCTATTGATCAGGGTATGCGACTGGGTAAGTTACGTCAGGATCAATTTGCTTATGAAGATATGCGGGTTCTGGATGTGGTGCTAATGGGGCATACAGAGATGTGGGCAGCAATGACTGAACGTGATGCCATCTATGCTAATCCGGACGCAACTGAAGATGATTACATGCATGCTGCTGAGCTAGAAGCTAAATTTGCTGAATATGACGGCTATACTGCCGAAGCTCGCGCAGCAGAGTTATTGGCTGGTGTGGGTATTGAAGAGCACCTGCATAATGCTAATATGAGTGAGGTAGCTCCCGGTTTTAAATTACGGGTGTTACTGGCACAGGCATTATTTTCTAAACCAGATGTATTGTTGCTGGATGAACCAACTAATAATCTGGATATTAATACCATTCGCTGGCTGGAAGAGGTGTTAAACAGTTATGAATCCACTATGATCATTATTTCCCATGATCGTCACTTTCTGAATGAAGTTTGTACCTATATGGCCGATGTGGATTATGGTGGTATTACACTTTATCCGGGTAATTACGATGACTATATGCTGGCTTCCACTCAGGCACGGGAACGCACATTAAAAGACAATGCCAAGGCTAAAGAAAAGCTGCAGGAATTACAGGAGTTTGTGGCGCGCTTTTCTGCTAATAAATCTAAAGCACGTCAGGCGACCAGTCGTGCCAAGCTGGCGGATAAAATTAAGGCAGATATGGTGGAAGTTAAACCTTCCAGTCGTCAAAGCCCGTTTATTCGCTTTAATTATGATGATAAGAAAAAACTGCACCGACAGGCGCTGGAAGTGGATGGATTGTCTAAGCGATTTGACAAGCAGCTGTTCAAAAATCTCAGCTTTATGCTGGATGCTGGCGAACGGTTGGCGATTATTGGCCCGAATGGTGCTGGTAAGTCTACTTTATTAAAATTGCTCGCCGGTGCCTATAACGAATCTTACGCGGATGGAATTAAGGCAGATGCAGGTACCATCAAATGGGCTGAAAAAGCTCAGGTTGGCTATTATCCGCAGGATCATGAAAACGATTTTGATACACCAGCAACTTTAACTGACTGGATGCGCCAATGGGGTAAAGAAGGTGATGATGAACAAGTGATCCGTGGAACATTGGGTCGTTTATTGTTCGGTAGCAACGAGGTTGGCAAAGAAGTACAGGTATTATCCGGCGGTGAAAAAGGGCGTATGTTATACGGCAAACTGATTTTGCAGGAACCCAATGTGCTGGTTATGGATGAACCGACCAATCATATGGATATGGAAAGTATCGAAGCATTAAACATGGCGCTGGAAAAATATCCCGGCACATTAGTGTTTGTTTCACATGACCGACAATTTGTTTCAAGTTTAGCAACCCAGATAATTGAGCTGGATGGCGAAGGTGGTTTTGAATATTATCTTGGCGATTATGAAGGCTATCTGGCTAAAAAAGGTTTGGTTTAATAAATGTTTCGACTGCCTGTGTTCAGGTAGTCTTTTTTTTAAAGGGAGAATTGATAATGGGTTCACAACAATGTGATGAAATTTCTTTAATTGATTGCAATGAAAAAGATCATGCCAACGCTATACTGGAGTTGTTTAATGATGCCATTGTCAATTCAACAGCTTTGTATGATTATCACCCTCGTGCACCGGAGTTCATGCAAAAATGGTTTGCTGCCAAACGGGCGCATCAGTGTCCCGTCATTGGGGCAGTAAATCGGCAAGGAACACTGCTGGCTTTTGCTTCATGGGGAGCATTTCGCGATTATCCGGCCAATAAATATACCATCGAACATAGTGTGTATGTGCGCAATGACTGTCGCCGGCAGGGATTGGCAAAAAAATTGCTGCAAGAATTGATCATCCGCGCCCGTGCCGCTGATAAGCATGTATTGGTAGGCGTGATTGATGCGGATAATAGTGGCAGTATTGCTTTGCATGAGCAGTTGGGCTTCACTTATGCCGGCACGCTGGCACAGATTGGATTTAAGTTTGGGCACTGGCTAAATGCGGCCTTCTATCAGCTTATTCTGGATACACCAGCACAGCCACATGACGACTAACTTATCAATCAAAAAAAGACTAAAAAGAACAGATATGATCTGTTCTTTTTTTACTTCAGCAGGGAAATTGTTCATCTGTTTTATTTTAATAACCATTGCATACTGAGCATGCCCAGTATGGTTAACACTATCGATCCACCCGTATGTAAAGCAATATGTGTGATTGCCATACCCCATCGTTGTGAGTGCACTAATTGCACGGCTTCCAAAGAAAAAGTCGAAAAAGTGGTCAGTCCGCCGAGAAATCCGGTAATGATAAACAAGCGCCATTGAGGGGCGATATCAACATAATATGTTAGTGCTATGGCAGCAATCCCAGCCAGATATGCCCCCAACCAGTTAGCAGTCAGTGTGCCGTAGGGTAAAGCTGGGTTGAGAGAATTCAGGCACAGACCAAGTAACCAACGTAATATCGCGCCTAGAGCTGCACCTATACCGATGGCTAATAAAGATAAAGGCATGATTAATCATTTTCTTATTGCAAGGAATATATGCCTTGCCGGATAGTAAAATAAACTACTGAGTCAATATAATAAAAGAAAATGACTCAAACAGCTAATGCGATCATTAATCTGCTTGATTTAAGGGCTTCCATTATATTGCCATTCTGCTTATTAATGACGAAAACCAATATTTCACATAGCTCTCTTAGCATGTTTGTATGGCATTGATAATAAGCCAAAGGCAGAATCTGAACTCAATAAAAAAGCTCATTACTGTAATGGAAGATATAGGGAGAAAAGGGGAATAATCATATTACCGATAGATTGATGAGGAAGTGACTATTGGGAAGAAGAAAAATTCAGAATTTGCTTTTTTGGCAGGGAGTGAAAATTCTATATTGCCATAAACCCAGAAAATGACTACGCTAAGACTAATATCAAAAGAAAAGGTAGCAGCAATGGATTTAACCGAACACAAAATCAGCAGTCACGAAGTGTATAACGGCTCTTTTCTGAATGTCGTGGAAGATACCGTAAGACTGCCAAATGGCAATGAAGCACAACGGATTGTGGTTAAACATCCCGGTGCTGCGGCTGTACTGGCGATCACTGCTGAGCAAAAAGTGGTGCTGGTAAAACAATGGCGTTATCCGGTTGGGGAAGCTTTGCTTGAAATCCCGGCAGGTAAACTTGATGGTCAAAACGAAGACCCGGTACATGCAGCTTTACGCGAATTAGCAGAAGAAACACCTTATACCGCAACTGAGGTCAAACTAATTCACACCTTTTATACAGTACCTGGTTTTGGTGATGAGAAAATGTATTTGTATCTGGCTGAAAATGTGGAGCCCAATAGTACGTTAAGCGCTGATGAAGATGAAATTCTGCAACCGGTTTTGCTCAGTAGTACAGAAGTTCTCCATGCTTTGCAGAATAACCAGATTCATGATGGAAAGACCTTAGTTGCATTACAATACTGGTTGCTAAACTGTTGCAAAGATTGATAAAAATGATAAATATTAAGCCTGTTTCGGCACTGACTGATAATTATATTTGGTTATTACAACACGATCAGCAGGCGGTAGTGATTGATCCGGGTGAAGCAGCCCCTGTTTTGGATTATTTAGCCACAAGGCAACTACAGCTTTCTTCGATCTGGTTGACACACACGCATGCTGATCACATTGGTGGTGTTAGCGACCTAAAAAAAGCCTATCCTCAATGTCGTGTTTATGGAAATGACCATTGGGCAGGAGTAGACGAAGCAGTAAACGAAGGCAGTTTGTTGATCTGCGGGAATCAGAAAGTGAAAGTGTGGCATATTCCGGGACATACAACTGATCATCTGGCTTATTTACTTCAAGATTCAATCAATCCCATACAAGTTTTTTGTGGCGATACTTTATTTAGTGCCGGATGTGGTCGGGTTTTTACCGGTACCATGGCGCAACTGTATGACAGTCTACAACGACTGGCGAGCTTGCCAGAAGATACCTTGTTTTATCCTGCGCATGAGCTTACCGCAGCTAATTTACACTTTGCGCAGGCAGTTGAACCACATAATCCAGATATCAAGCAGGCAATGCAAAAAGCTGGTGTTATCCCAACTCTGCCAGTTTCATTGGCGCATGAACTGAGGGTAAATCCATTTTTACGTCTTAAACAGCCAGAGGTCATTGCTGCAGTGCTTGCTCAGGGCTTAACCGCAGAAGATGCAAAACAGCCATTAGCTGTATTTACCTATTTACGGGAATGGAAAAATCGGTTTTGATTACCTTCGCTGCACAGATATGCTATCATTTCAAAAGCATAATAATTAAGAAAGAATGAGTTACAAACAGGTGTGTTGACTGTATCTTAGGTCATTGAAAGTGCTTAATACATTGAATTTAAACACTTACCAGCCTGTTGATTACAGTCATGATTAAATCTAAATCAAACACCATGAACTGGGGAAATTTATTAAGTACCCAACGTTTCAAACCAGAAAATGGTCAGATAGTACCGACTGTGACAGCCTCCAGTGAGGAAGGTGCTGAAGCTTTACGCACCGACTTTCATATTGATTATGATCGCGTGGTTTTTTCCAGTGGTTTTCGCAGGCTAGCACGGAAAACTCAGGTACATCCGTTTGCTACTCATGATCATACCCATAATCGTCTGACACATAGCGTAGAAGTGGCCAGCGTGGGGCGAAGTTTGGGTAATCGGGTCGGGGTTATGCTCAGTAATGGTGGATTTTTGCCAGCCGGTAATCATCCTGCTGATATTGGCGCGATTGTACAGGTTGCTTGTTTGGCTCATGATTTTGGTAATCCTCCATTCGGGCATACCGGTGAAGATGCTTTGCGGGACTGGTTTCGTGATCCAAATCACAGTATTTATCTGCAAGACTTAACTACTGCAGAACGTCATGATATTACAACATACGAAGGCAATGCCCATAGTCTGAGGCTGGTCACCAGTTTAGAAATGTACCAAAATGACGGAGGAATGCGACTAACTGCCGCTGTTATTGGTGCCTTACTAAAATATCCATGGACCAGTTCTGCCGCACAAAGGGAAGGCAAATTTAATATTTACCAAACCGAACTTCCCTTTATCAGATCAATTGCTGCGGAATTAGGATTGTCTACTATTGCTGAAAATCATTGGGTTCGCCATCCCTTATCATATTTGATGGAGGCAGCAGATGATATTTGTTACGCTTTATTGGATTTGGAAGATGCCGTTGAACTGGAATTACTGCATGTAGATGAAGTAGAAAGAATACTCTCCAAACTGACCAATCACGAATATTCATGGCAAACCTACAGTAGTCGTGAGCGGTGTGCACGGCTACGCGGGGTAGCCATTGGTCGAGCGGTAGATAATATCGCCCAAACCTTCATTACCCATCATCGTGAATTACTACAAGGAACATTTCAGGGTGAAGATTTGCTGGCACTAGCTAGCCCTGATGTTAATGAAGCTTTAAATGGTGCGAAAGAGCTAGCCCGTACTCGAATATTCCGTCACCAAAGCAAATTGATCACGGAAATTGCTACCTTTCCTTGTCTGGCTTCTATACTCAATATACTGGTACCAGCAGTACATGACTACATCAAAACCTCATCAATCAGTCGTCGTCAGGAACTGGCGCTTTCCTTGTTGAAAGAACAAAAACTGACTAAAAATGACAACTTATATCTGGCCTACATGAAAATACTCGATTTTGTCGGAAGCATGACTGACAATACAGCAGCAAAACTGGCACGCGAAGTATCCGGCATTGGTATGCTGTAAAATTTCGTATAAATTAACAGGTAAATAACTTTATAAAACAAATAGCTAAATTGTAATCACTATATTAGTTTTATTTTAGTACTTGTCAAACGCCAGTAAATTGCGTATTATCGCGCTTCTTGATTTTCGCTAACTCTGAAAAGAGTTCGTAAATACTGCACCCGTAGCTCAGTTGGATAGAGTATCTGGCTACGAACCAGAGGGTCGGGCGTTCGAATCGCTCCGGGTGCACCATCAAGTTAAGGCGCCCATCGTCTAGCGGTTAGGACATCGCCCTTTCACGGCGGTAACAGGGGTTCGATTCCCCTTGGGCGTGCCAGATTTCGAAAAACCTGTCTGATATTCAGACAGGTTTTTTTCTTTAAAAATGTTCCCATTTGGTAGTACTAAACTAAATACATCATTTTCTTGTCAGAACAAATTTATTAGTCATTAAAGATATAACGTTTATTGTTTATACACCAAGATAGGCAGCTCGCTGAGAAAGCCAGCGGTGCAAATGTTTTTTTACTACCTCAGGTTGCTGAGCAATTAGAACGGGAGCCAGATCACGAGCTTTTTCCAATAAGGGTAAATCTTCCTCCAGATTAGCAAAACGTAACATTGGCACACCACTTTGCCGTGCACCAAGAAATTCCCCAGGACCACGAATATTCAGATCCTGACGGGCAATTTCAAAACCATCAGTATTTTCATATATCACCTTTAATCTGGCTTTAGCCAAGTCGCTTAATGGTTCACTAAATATCAATACACAGCGACTCGCTGCAGCACCACGTCCGACCCGACCACGCAACTGATGTAATTGCGCTAATCCCATGCGTTCAGCATGTTCAATAACCATCAAACTGGCATTGGGAACATCTACACCGACTTCAATCACCGTTGTTGCTACCAGTACTTGTATTTCTCCCTGAACAAAAGAAGCCATCACTGCTGCTTTTTCAGCTGCTTTCAATCGTCCATGGACAAGCCCGATGTTAAGATTAGGCAAAGATTTTTGCAGCTCGGCGACAGTATCAACTGCTGTTTGTAGTTGTAAAACTTCAGATTCTTCAATTAAGGGGCATACCCAATAGACCTGCCTTCCTTGAGCACAGGTATGACTGACTAATTTTTCCACCTCTGTACGGCGGCTACTGTTAACCAGACGCGTGACAATAGGTGTTCTTCCCGGTGGTAATTCATCAATTACGGACACATCCAGATCGGCAAAAAAACTCATTGCCAAAGTTCGGGGAATTGGTGTAGCAGACATCATTAGCTGATGGACATCTTCGCCCTTATTTTTTAAAGCTAACCGCTGAGTGACACCAAAGCGATGCTGTTCATCAACAATGACCAGACCCAGATTCTGAAACTGTACATCTTCCTGAAACAAAGCATGGGTGCCAATAGCCAGCTGAGCTGTACCGTTAGCCAATAAGCTTTTGGTTTCTTCCTTGGCTTTCTTGCGCATACTGCCGGATAACCACGCAATTTGAATACCCAGTGGTGCAAACCATTGCTGAAATTTCAGATAATGTTGTTCAGCCAGAATCTCTGTCGGAGCCATTACTGCTACCTGAAAACCAGCCTCAATAGCTATGGCTGCAGCAAGGGCGCAAACTATAGTCTTACCACTACCCACATCACCCTGTAACAAACGATGCATGGGGTGATTTTGCGACAAATCAAATCTAATTTCCCCGATTGCGCGTTGTTGTGCGCCGGTTAATTTAAAACCCAGATTAGATAATAATGGTTCACTGATATGACCATCACCTTTTAAGGCCAGCGCATGGCCATTCAAACGTTGCTGACGCGCCAGCCGCATCGATAATTGCTGGGCAAGTAATTCATCAAATTTCAGCCGTTGCCATGCCGGTAAAGTGCCTTCATGCAGATCGCGCGGAGAAAATTGAGGAGGTGGGGAATGCAGAAAATGCAGACTTTCCTGTAATGCAGGCAATTGTAATTGCTCTAACAGAGAGGCAGGCAAAGTATCATCTGCAGGCAAATGTTGTAAAGCGGCATTGATTAGGCGACGTAGGGTTGGTTGATTTAAGCCATTAACAGTAGGGTAAACAGGGGTCAAACTTTCTGCTAAGCCTTTTTCTGTATCAGAACGAATGCGAGGATGTACCATTTCATCGCCAAAAAAACCATGGCGGATTTCACCAAGCGCCCGAATAACATTGCCTTCTGCCAGTTGTTTTTGCTGAGTAGGATAAAAATGGATAAAGCGTAAATAGAGTACGTGTCCGGAAACATCTTTTACCTGTACTACCAATTGACGACGCGGACGAAACTGAATTTGCTGATGTATAACAGTTGCTTCAATTTGTACCGGTACGCCAATCTGTGCATCTGCAATAGGTGTAATATGAGTTTCATCTTCATAGCGCGATGGTAAATGTAAAGCCAGATCCCAGATATTCCCAATATTGAGTTTGGCTAATTTCGATAGCGTGGTAGCGCTGACAGTAAAAGGAAAATGATTATCGGACATATCAAAATATTAAACGGATATTGAAATCATAATGGAAAAAGTATAAAAATTTTTCAAAAAATCTTGCGCAAAAAAATTAAGCAATTTCTTTAATATGCTGTTCTCAATCGAATTTTCATCACTCACACAAAAGCATTCTGATATCCATATCCCTATATTCCTAACAAAAACAAAACGATTTGTTATTCATTCTATAGCTATTTTGTAAGAAAGAATACATATGGGTGTAAACGCCATATCAACAATATTGATAATCAATATGGTCAACAAGCTGGTACATCAAACATAGCTAAATCTTGTGTTCAAGTATTTCAGCCAGCCTATAAGGCTAAAATTCAAATTCATTTTATCAATGTTAACATTAGTTTTTTAAATATAATTAATTCGCCAATTAAAAACGGTAATTTTCAATACTCCTTGTTTATTATTAGCAAGCCTTTTTATATTCTAATGGTATAAATAATGAATTAATCAAACTAGAGCTTACTACAATCATAAATACTTTTGAGTATTAGGCAAAAGTCATTTTAAGCTGAAATTTTGCAAAAAAATTACTCTATTGCTTCCGTTTCTTGTTTGACTAATTTTAAATTGATGACAAACTTGCCATAAATGAATAGGAATGAATATTCTGTATCTAATTCCTAATAATAAGTACTCGACTAATCCAGAATCAATGCGCTGTAAAAAGCAGCAAATATTTTTCAAAATGTTCATTTTACTGCACTTCACTTATATTATTTAATTTTTCTAATTTGGCAGCATCATAACTAATCATCAGCTCATTAATGTTTACACCTATGTAAAAACAGTTCTGTTAAATACCCATTTAACAGAACTGTTTTTATACATATCATCAAAATCGTTATCTTAATCCTGTCGCTCCACCTGCGTTACGTCGCGTACAGCTCCGGTATCTGCACTGGTAGTCATAGCAGCATATGCACGTAATGCCACCGATACCTGTCGTTGTCGGTCAAGTGGTTTCCACGCTCGTGATCCACGGCTCTCCATTTCAGCGCGGCGTTGTTGCAATTGTTCATCAGAAACCGCTAAATGAATACGTCGTTGTGGAATATCAATTTCAATGATATCCCCCTCATGTACCAAACCGATATTACCGCCTTCGGCTGCTTCAGGTGATGCGTGCCCAATAGACAAACCGGATGTCCCGCCGGAAAAACGACCATCAGTAAGTAGAGCACAAGCCTTGCCCAAGCCTTTCGATTTCAGATAGCTAGTCGGATAAAGCATCTCTTGCATACCGGGACCACCTTTGGGTCCTTCATAGCGAATAACAACTACATCACCAGCGACAATCTGATTGCCCAGAATGGCGGCTACCGCTGCTTCCTGACTCTCAAATACCCGGGCGCGACCAGTAAATTTCAAAATACTGTCATCCACACCAGCCGTTTTCACTACACAACCACGTTTGGCTAGATTGCCGAACAAGACTGCTAAACCACCATCCTGTGAATAAGCATGCTGTTTGTCACGAATACAGCCATTTTCCCGATCCAGATCCAGTGTTGACCACAAATTATTCTGGGAAAAGGGTTCAGTTGTTCTGATCCCGCCAGGGGCGGCTTGATAACGTTGTTTCGCTTCCGTATTCTCGGCATTGCTAATATCCCAATGGGCGATGGCATCTCCTAAAGTAGCCATATGTACCGTGGATACCGAAGTATCCAGTAAACCGGCACGATTTAATTCCGCCAAGATAGCCATAACGCCACCGGCACGATGAACATCTTCCATGTGATATTTCTGCGTTGCGGGTGCCACTTTACACAGGCAGGGCACATGCTTACTCAACTGGTCTATATCTGCCATCTTGAAATTAACTCCGGCTTCAGTGGCAGCTGCCAGCAGATGCAATACCGTATTGGTTGATCCGCCCATAGCAATATCCAGACTCATCGCATTATTAAAAGCAGCCTTAGTAGCAATACTACGTGGCAGTACGCTAGCGTCATCCTCTTCATAATATCTTTTCGCTAGACTAACAATACGACGACCAGCTTCGAGAAATAATTCTTTGCGTAATGCATGTGTAGCCAGCAGTGAACCATTGCCCGGTAAAGAAAGGCCTAATGCTTCGGTCAGACAGTTCATTGAATTAGCGGTAAACATACCTGAGCAGGAACCACATGTAGGGCAGGCACTACGTTCTACCATTGCTACAGTTTCATCACTAATCTTATCGTTACCCGCTTCTATCATCGCATCAATAAGATCCAGTTTACGCATGCTTTTCTGACCATCAGTGCTGCCAATGATTTTTCCGGCTTCCATAGGTCCGCCAGAAACAAAAATGGTCGGAATATTCAGACGCATAGAAGCCATCAGCATGCCCGGAGTAATCTTGTCACAGTTAGATATACATATCAGTGCATCAGCACAATGAGCATTGACCATATATTCAACACTATCAGCAATTAAATCGCGTGAGGGCAAACTATAGAGCATACCTTCATGTCCCATCGCAATGCCATCATCAACAGCAATAGTATTAAATTCCTTAGCGATACCACCTGATTTTTCAATTTCACGGGCAACTAACTGACCAATGTTGTGTAAATGAACATGTCCCGGTACAAATTGAGTAAACGAGTTAGCAACTGCAATAATGGGTTTACCGAAATCATTTTCACCAACACCGGTGGCACGCCAGAGTGCACGGGCGCCGGCCATATTTCGACCATGAGTAGAAGTTTGAGAACGATATCGTGGCATTTGAGAGTTCCTAATATAAATTTTTTTCTAAAAATGTAAATCAACCTTCAAATAGTATACAGGCAGCTCAATATTGTAAACTTAATACTGTATTTAACTAAAAATAGTTATTCCGAAAATTCCCTAGGCCAGTGTGAATATAAATCAAAACAATATTCGAATTTATTCTATCGTCCGTATACGAAAGATAGTTTAGTCAATTACCATTTATATAGTTATCAGTTGGCTTAAATTCTCTTCATTACTGATAATCAAGTCAGTAAAAATCTCAGGCTAAAGCAGCTAAAATTGAGATATAACTGCCCATCATTTGCCGATTATCTTTTTTCCCTATGTAAATAAATATCTATTTATTTAGCCAAAACAAATCATTGGTACTAGGTAACTATTATTTTTGTGGGGAAATGAGAGCAGTTTTTCTATGAATTGAATATCAGTTTTGAATATGCTTATTTTAAAAATATTTACGAAGTAGTTAATTATTATAATTAATATTCCTTGTAATAAATTCTATTTAATTCATCTTCTATACCTTTACAACAATGGTGTTAGCTATATAATCTTGCCAAGTGCGATGATTGGTTTTTTTATTGAACAGCATGATAAAACAAATGAATTGAAAGAGAAATTTATATAAAAATAAAAAAAATAGAAATATATCGAATGATATATTGGTTATCATAATTGACTCTAATAACATTGAAATTATTGCTGGAATTGTATCGATTGGTAATAAAGCTAATACAAAAATACAACTAGTAAGTATATTG
Organism: uncultured Neisseriaceae bacterium; assembly: GCA_946481965.1. GTDB lineage: Bacteria > Pseudomonadota > Gammaproteobacteria > Burkholderiales > Neisseriaceae > Snodgrassella. The sequence continues at coordinate 39,430 of CAMLPN010000007.1, forward strand.
AATATAATTTCGCGGTTGAAAACGATAATTGCAAATCCTGAACCTTGACCTGAAGTACTGATCACTCTAATTTTCATTAATTTTTTTCCAATCGATTGCCCAGTTAGACTCATTTGCACCGCTTGCCAAATAAAAAATAGGTAGATAGGCCATAAAATATACCGAGATATATACATTGGATTATAAGAATCATCAGTATAGAAAAATGAAAAGATTGGCTTTGTTGCATAGTCGTCTAAAAGAAACCATAATTCAAGCTCCGACATGCCATATTCAGTACTAAGCTGATGCATTACTATATATAAAATTAAATTATAAATAGTAATATTAATCAGGTATGCTGCAATTCTTTGCCAAGGTGAGGCTAATTCCACCTTGGCATTATTCTCAGTAATATAATGCATAAGTTTATGACTTCATTTAATAATGGCTCAGTAATAGTGGTCAATCAGTTAAAAATAGCTGAATTAAGCATTTAAGACACCTTTTTATATTAAATATATCGATTTATTCCTGACCATATTTCAATCGTTTAATATCTATGAAAATTCAGCTAATTATAATTTTCTGGATTAAGCTTTAATAACCAATGTTTTGGCTAATAAATCCTGAGGTGTATATCGATTATTACTTGTTATAAATAGTATAATTAAGCAAGCTATTGTAGGTATATATGAAAGAAAATTCGAAAAATATTTCATTCATAGTAAATAAATTTCTATCCATTTAGCTAAAACAACTCATTGGTACTAGGTAGCTATTATTTCTATGGAAAAATGAGAGCAGTTTTTCTATGCTAAGATAATCTCAATTTCTTTATCGGAATTAACGGAATTATTTTGATTTACCATTAAATTTGAGTTATTTTGATAGACATTCATTTTGTTCTCAATTATGAACTTTACTTATGATGGGTTAAATTATAAATAATATTGGTAAATCTATTTTATATCAAGATATCTTTCGTACTCATTTCATTTTTTTAGTTACTATATTTCTATAATTCTTTACAATCTAAAGTATATAATCTTTAAATTTTTAATTCTAATAAGTTTTACATAAATTATCATAATGACTATGAAGTATGATATTTATCGAATACAGGTATTGAATTTGCATATAGTTAAAATCTGCAACAAGCAAGAAATAAACGGAAAATGGTAAGAGATATATAATATAAAAAGACCGCATGAAACAATAAATGATTTGATAAAAGTTGAATAAAGAACATGAAACAAAGGGCATGGTTATGTTCTTGATTTGTGTATTAACAATGAGATATCTATATTATGATTTATTTGATTCAAAATACAAAAACAGGTATCAATAAATCGATACCTGTATTATAAAAATTGGTTGAGTGAAGAAGATTAGGATCTTAATTCGGTAGAAAGTTTATCTAATATCCCATTGATAAATTTATAGCCATCAGTACCACCAAAAATTTTAGTAATTTCAATGGCTTCGTTAATAATTACCGGATGAGGAGTTTCGGGCATAGCGGATAATTCATGACAGGCCATGAGTAAAACAGCTCGTTCTACGGCATTGAGTTCATCTTCATGACGGTCAAGCAGCGGACGAATACGTTTCATGTATTCACGCTGATTATTATAAGCACCAAAGAAAATCTGGTTAAATAGTTCATTATCTGCTTTGGAAAAATGTTCATTATCACGAATATTCTGAGCAATGATTGCAGCAGATTCATCTTTGTTGAGTTGCGCCTGATACAATGCTTGTACCGCAAACTGACGCGCTCGGCGGCGCGGGGTGATCATTGACATAGGTAACATGTCCTTAATAAATTAATATTCAATTTTTAAAAGATTGGCCATTTCCACTGCTACAAAAGCAGCCTCACTACCCTTGATTGACATACGTGCAATTGCCTGCGCATCATTTTCTGTCGTCAAAATGGCGTTTGCAATCGGGATTTGGTGTTCTAAGCTGATTTGTGATACGCCAGCAGCAGCCTCATTGGCAACTAGCTCGAAATGGTAGGTTTCACCGCGTATAACCACACCGACAGCGATTAATGCATCAAATTTTTTGCTTTGAGCCATACTTTGTAAAATTAGAGGGATCTCCAGCGCACCTGGTACTGTAGCTAGAGTGATATCGTTGGCATTGACCCCAAGCTTCTGTAAACGATCTGTACAAGCATGTACCAGTTCAGTACCAATCGGATTGGTAAAACGTGCCTGTACAATGCCTATACGTAATCCATTACCGTTATGGTTTGGAATCAGGGTCTTCATTTTATTTCCTTATTAAGATTAAATGAGAGCTAAAAAAGCAACATTATAAATAATTTTCTTTCATCCATTATAACCCCTATACAAGATTAATTATATTGAGTTGGGTTGCTTCATTATTTTGTATAACGCAAAATCATGTATCTTTTATCAACTTATTATTTACCTAATTTTTTCAATACGAATCAGTTCTAATTTACATCTGTTTATCTCTCATGAATAAAAGTCTTTGAAGTATGGGAATACGCCTTCTTCATTATCATTAAATCAAGGCATTGTTAAACATGTTTGATCCAACTTTTTCTTTAATAATGGGAAGGTGCTTTTTTGCCTTTGGATCGAATATAGAAACATGAAACAAATAACATCACTTTCTACTTAGTTTGTGTACTAACAATGGAATATTTACACTAACTCAGTATATTTTTCAGTCATGATATTCTTATGTCTTATTTATAGCGCCCTTCTTTAACTCGATTTTCTGTTTCTGATTTTTTAAATTTAATACAATTAAATATACTGGTCATTATTTAATACGTTCATTTTTCATTATTGAGCTTTGAATGTGCCCAACTGAAAATAAATGAGCTGCGTTTGTCTGTGTTGATTAATTGATTGGTTAATCTTATCGAATCCAATGCGTAGGTAGTATGACTATACTTTTTCTTCATTGTTATGCTGTGATTTTAATGACCCCATATAGATGGCTGTTAATGTTATCGCTGTACCTGTCCATTGAATAAAATCAATCGGTTTATGCAGTAAGAAATAATCAATTATGATAGCGGCAATTGGTTCACTTAACAGCAATAATCCTGTTATAGTCAGCGATAATAGTGGAACCGCGTAGGCAACCAGTCCCCAGGCAAAACACTGCATAACTACACCATAAATCAGTATTAAGATAATATCAGTAATATTGCTTGGCCAGAGACGATGATAATCAAATAAAATTGTGGGCACAATTAAAATGGCCACACCGCCAATACTGATTAACAGCATTAATGGAAAAATAGATATTTTTTCTACTTTTTGAGCTTGTCGAATGCAGGCCATAGAAGATGCTAATCCAGCACCGGAAATTAAGCCGATAAATATCCCATACCCTCCCTGTAGGTTATGTTTCAGTTCTGGATAAGCAATCAATATCACGCCAACGATTGACAGTAATAAGCTAAATAATTGCAACTTAGTTTGACGTTCTCCAAAGAAAAACCAGGCTATGGCAGCCAGAAAAAATATCTGCATGCTGTTGAGTAATGTTGAAATTCCCGGTCCAACAGCATGAATACTTTCGTGCCAGAATGCCAGATCAAAACCTAAAAATATACCTGACAAAACAGCGAAACGTCGGGCTCGCTTGTTTTGCGGCAATTTTTGACCAAATCGGCATGCCAGTATCCAGAAAACAATACCGCCAATTAATATTCGCCATAATGCGATAGCATAGGAACCGACGGAAACAAATTTAACAATGAGGCTACCTAGTCCGAAAACAACGCAGCCAACAATTAAACCTGAAGCAGCCCATTTTTGCGGAGTTAGTTGCATCAATGATGATCCTCTAATCCAAAATCAGAATAGGCTGTCTGAATTAGCTACAGTATAAGTAGCATAGTTTAGACAGCCTTAAATAGTATTTAATGGCATCTACTGAACTGAAATATAGTTCGATTAGATAAAAAATAATGATTAATGTAATTCTTCAAAGCCGATAACTTCTAAACCAAAACCATGCAAACCGGTGAAGGCTGAAGGCTTACCAAGTACTCGCATTCGTTTGACCTTAAGCCCGGCTAAGATCTGTGCACCAATACCAAATGTTTTACTATCCCATTGTCTAGCCTGATGTGCTCCCTTCGGTAGCGTCCTGTCCAGCAAGGTAGCTCCGGTTTCAGTACGGTGCATCAGGATAACAATGCCTGCCTGTGCTTGCTGAATACGTTGCATCGCTGCGGGTAAAGACCAACTGTGATATTTATCTTCTTGAAGAAAATCTATGGCACTGAATGGTTCATGTACACGAACAACAACTTCATCTGCTTGAGCAGGGTCACCTTTTACTAATGCCAGATGAGTTTCGCCAGATAGCTGGTCTACATAAACATGCTGGGTAAAATCGCCACATATGGTATGAATGTTATTTACCCCTAGCTCTTCAATCAGGCACTCATGACGACTACGGTATTCAATTAAATCAGCAATTGTGCCGATTTTTATGTTGTGTTGCTGTGCAAATACTTCTAATTCAGGCATTCTGGCCATGGTGCCATCGTCATTAATTATTTCACAAATAACCGCTGCCGGGGTTAAACCAGCCATTCTGGCCAGATCCACGCTGCCTTCAGTATGGCCGGTACGTACCAAAACGCCACCTTTAACTGCTCGTAATGGAAAAATATGACCAGGTTGGACAATATCTTCTGCTCTGGCGGTAGGAGATACAGCTACCTGCACCGTATGTGCTCGGTCAGCTGCAGATATACCCGTGCTAATACCATGCGCAGCTTCGATAGAAACAGTGAAATTGGTACCATATTGAGCACCATTATGCTCTGTCATTAACGGTAACCGCAGTTTATCAACAATTTGTTCATCCAAAGGTAAACAAACTAAACCACGAGCATGTTTAATCATAAAGTTGATGGCTTCAGGGGTCACAAACTGAGCAGCCATAATTAAATCGCCTTCATTTTCGCGATTTTCTGCATCAGTAAGAATAACCATTTTGCCGGCTTTAATGTCGGCAATAATTTCAGGAATGGTGGCAATGCTCATGATAGTAAACAAGGCTCCCTTGGTAAAATGAGAGCTATTTTACTCTGTATTACAGCGTATTGCTTGTTTTTATCAGCATGGATAGAAGTAGAATTTATTTAATGGTGGTGGAAGCCAATATTATTTCATTACCATTATCAAGAAATGCTGAAGCAAAACCCAAATTGATATTTTCGATTAAGTTTAATTTCTCAATTCAATTTAAGACAAATAACTTTCAGTTACAGATATTCTTCCTGATAAATTTATTAACCATAGAATTTGTTTGGTTTTTACTCATAATATGATGCCATTTCGATGAGAATTTTCAATATATTTTTCTTTATCATAAAATGGCTTTAAAGAGTTTAGGTTGATATTTAAAAATTATTAATTTGATAAAAGTAAGATAGATAAGATTGTCTAATAAATTTCAATAGGGTTTAACGGATATTGAATGAGATGAATTATCTATAAACTTTTAAAGAAATCTGAGATTTTTAAACAAATAACATTTATTTAAGTGAAATGGTTATGAAATATATTTATACTAGTAGAGTAAGTTATAAATATAAATAAAATTATTATATGATTTTGTCATATTAATACATAAATATAATTCATTACTTTCAGCAATTACTTAGCTAATCTTAAATTGGATTAATTTTTATCTGCTTTGTTGCCATGCAATTGCATATATGTACGTACTGTATCAACAATTGCCTGCGTTTGTGCATCTAATTCTATATTAATACAGTCATTTAGCTGACAGGTTCCAAATAAAGTACGGTTCATGGTTTCAGGGATCAGATGTACATTAAATTCATTTTCAGTTACGTCGCCGATGGTGAGGCTACAGCCGTTGAGACCAATAAATCCTTTAGTAAGAATATAAGGGGCGGCAATTTCAGGGAGATTGAACCAAACTGTACGATTGTTTTGTGTGTCTTCTATTTTGCTTATTGTGGTTGTAGTGAATATATGACCACTCATAATATGCCCACCAATTTCATCACCATAGCGGGCTGCGCGCTCAATGTTAACAGCATCACCAATCTGTAATTGCCCTAAATTGGTTTTAGCCAGACTTTCAGCCATCACATCGAAAGAAACTTCATCTCCAGAAATTGATGTAATTGTCAGACAACAGCCATTATTGGCAATAGAGGCACCAATAGTCAGATTATCACTGCAACCAATTGGGAGGCGTACTTGTATAGTGCGTAAATTATCTTGCTCAATAATATTGGTAATGATACCTAAGCCTTGAACAATACCTGTAAACATATCAATCTACTTTCAATAACTTATCATGCTCAGTAGGCTTGTGGTCTACTATCTACATAAATTTTTTGCGAATTTTAATCGTCTGCATAATATATTTATTAGCTATATGATGACAATAGATTCCGCAGCGCATAAACAAACTTTTGCTGATTTGATTATACTAATTTTGTTTTAATCTGCGACATTAAAATTTATGGCAGATATTGCTTTATCACAAACGAAATAGGGTAGAGAACAAATACATCCAAAGAAATAAAATTGCATTTATTCCCAAGTTCAATGTTGTACTGTAATAATCCAAATTTTAAGATTTATTTTTGAAATAATAAGTTTTGCTTTACAATATGGTTTATTTTAAAAATGCTTCATTCTGTAATTCAATCATTTTTATCAACACCTATAAAATAAATGCATTTATTTCGATATTATTGAGCTCAGCTTAAAAATTCAATTTTAATTATATCAGTATCATTTTGTTATAAATTAATTCAGCTTGAAAAACATACCGTTAATTTACAACCAATGCCTGCGATAAAAATATAATAACAGACTAATAATAATGGTGACCATCAATACAAGAACTACATAATAACTGTAATGCCAGTGCAGTTCAGGCATATTATCAAAATTCATACCATAAATACCGGTCAGGACATTTAAAGGCATTACGATGATTGTAAAAACCGTAAGCATGCGCATTTGTTCATTCAGATGATTAGACTGATAAGACAAATGGATATCCATCATGCCCATTACTGTATCCCGTCCACTATCTAATGTCTCCATCAGTTGTTGAGCATGGTCATAAACATCCATTAAATAAACATGAATATTTTTGCGGAAAAGCTCAAATTCATTATGGACTATACGACCAATGATGTCTCTTATTGAAGTCAAAGTACGATATAAACTCATTGCGTCATGTTTTAATTGATGAATAGCTATGAGAAGATTTTTATTGTTTTCACTGAATAGGCGTTTGTCCAGCCCCTCCACCCGATTATTAAATTCTTCCACAGTGACGAAATAATCATCAACTATTCGATCCAGTAAAGAGTAGGCCAGAAAATCATTACCTTTTTGCAGAATTTCTGACAGATTACGTTTAATAAATTTACGAATGACATGAAATAAGCCTAAAGGTTCAAATTGAAAAGTGATAATAAAGTTTTTGGCAAAAATCAGATAAACTTGATTATATTGTAATTTTTGTTTTTTATAAGTGTATACACGCGTTGCCAGAAATAAATAATGACCGTAGTCTTCAATTTTAGGGCGCTGTTTGCGATTAAGCATATCTTCCAGTACCAGCTCATGGATATTGAATTTGCTGAGTAGTTGATGCAGTTGTTCGCTTTCAGTTATTCCGATAAGGTGTATCCATGTCAGACAATTTTCATCAGGTAATGGAATATTATTGCTATTGATATCCTCTTCAGTATAAGTATGATTAATGAATTGATTAGCTCGTAATTGAATAATATGGAGGGCTTTGACTGGTAAATTACTAATATTGCTGCGATGTACCAGACTAGGTAGATTATGAGTCTGGGCGAGTTTGTCGCTGGAAACATGTGCCTCAATAGTCATAGCAAGTCCTTCAAAATTAGATTCAGATCACGTGTATTTCAAGCTGTAATCCAATTTTCTTCCATAAAACAGATTCTTGCAATAAGGCACTTGCAGTCAAAGGGTTTTCTGATAACCAGTTTTTCTCTAATGTAATGTTTAATTGACGCTGGTTTTTTTGATAGTTTATAACACAATTATCTAGAGGAATAGCTATGTTCTGTCGTGCTCTGCAGAAGAGAGTAGCCAAACGAAGTGCCAAAATAGCCAGCCACAATATCTCTTGATTTGTGTATTCTGCAATTTTACGTAAATCTCCACGCTGACCCAAAACTAATGTCGCCAAAATATGTTGTTCCTTGCGCGAAAAACCAGGCATATCAGCCTGCTCAAGAATATAAGCAGCATGCTTGTGATAACCCGTATGGGAAATATCCAGTCCTATTTCGTGTAATTGTGCTGCCCAACAAATAAGCTGATGCCAGTATTCTTTATGGTTAAGAGGTAAATTAGCAATCAAACGACTAAATATATTATCGGCAAGAATTTTTACTCGCTGCGCCTGTTTTTTATCAACATGGTAGCGATATTGAAAATCAACAATGGTTTGGTTGCGCATATCATCGCCTAACTGGCGACCAATCATGTCATAAAAAACCCCATCGCGTAGTGCCGCATCTGTAACCGTCATCTCACTGATATCCAGTTCGGTAAAAGCGGCTATCATTACCGCCAACCCGCCGGCAAATACCTCCATACGATCGTTTTTCAGACCCTCTAAGCGAGCTTTTTTGATGTTTCCGGCAGTAATAATGCGATCGGCAAATTTTTGCATTTGTTCAAGTGTGATTGCATCAGTGGCAGAGTTATCAGCTGAAATAACATCACGAATAGAACGTGCTGAACCAGAAGTACCAATTGCACTTTTCCAGCCAATCTTTTTTAATTCTTGACTGATTCTTTGAATTTCTGCACGAGCTGCATTTACAGCAGCCTGAAAATTTTTATGGCTAATTTTGCCACGCGGAAAAAAGCGCATACTATAAGACACGCATCCCAGATTGAGACTTTCAGTGATTTCTGGTTGTAAATCATGTCCAACAACAAACTCAGTTGAACCACCACCGATATCAATTACCAGCATATTTTCTGTTCTCGGCGGTAAAGTATGTACTACGCCGGTATATATCAAACGTGCTTCTTCTCGTCCGGCAATAATATCAATCGGGAAACCTAATTTTTCTTCTGCCTGCGGTAAAAACTGATCAATATTTTTGGCGACACGAAATGTATTAGTAGCTACCGCTCGCACCTGATCAGGAGCAAAGCCACGTAATCTTTCCCCGAATCTGGCTAAACAATTTAATGCTCGTTGTTGAGAAGCGACATCAAGAATCTTATGTTCATCCAAGCCTGCTGCCAGCCTAACCATGTCTTTTATCGAATCGACAACTTGCAAAGAACCGTTCTGTACATGGCAAATTTGCAATCGAAAACTATTAGAGCCCAGATCTACTGAAGCAAGCATATCGTGTGCAGTCATGACTAATTAATCAGAAATTCGAAAGACTACTATCTTACCGTATACATTTATTTTCTACCAAGATAAGCATCAAATTATTGTCACAATTGTATTTTGACGCAAAAGTATATCATTAACGTTATAAAAATTAACTTTCTGTTTTAGATAATTTTTATCAAAATAATTTTGTCAAAATAACATATACTGATCACATATAATCATCGTTTTCAATGAAAACTGTTCATTAAAATTTTACTTTTTGTGAACAATATTTCCAGCCTTTTTTATGCATTCCAGCCATAGGGATCTTACCAGATAAAAATAAACGTTTATTTTTTATCCGGAGTGTAAATGGTTTTTTACTTACAGCTGGTTCCTCCATGCCAGGCTCACTGAATTCTAAATACATCATGCCACTGACTTCGGTAGCAGATTGTTTGGTGATCTCCAATACATACCAACCACCTCCCCACTCAAGTCCTCGCTTGAGAATATGTCCTTTAGCGGTCGAGCTAAGCATAAAAGAAAACTTGATCCAAGTTACAAAGTCGTATCCGACCATAGCAATACATGTAGCATCGCGGAAGATATTCGAATACATACGAGAACTAAGTGTGTTTATTTTGATGGATATAGCGATTCAGATAATTATTTTGAAAACGGTTTCAGACTAAACTTGCGCCCACCCAATAAAATTCTAATTCGAAATGATGAGAGCTTAATGTAGAAAAGCAAACTTCTGGCATGAACATTCAAAGTCGAATAACAAATACCTCTATACAACAAAGGCAACAGCGAACTAAAACAATGAGTTCGTTGGTTGCTGCGTACCTCAAAGGAGATGATTTCGAAGTTCAACTACCCACAACGGGTGTTATTTCATTGAGTAAGTTATTATTGAAATAAATGGGCAGCAGATTGCTGATTTTGAGGACGATATGCGCATCTATTATGGTAAGGCATGGGTTAATAAGCAATTAAATGGCAATGGATTTAGTGTACGTTTTGTTAACGCTTTGCGTTAAAAGCTTGTCCTACTTTTTTTATTAATGATAAAGCAATTAAGCAAACCAGCTACCGTAAATTTCAGCAGACTACTCTAGAAACTTTGACAACCAACAAGCCCATTGATATTTATATTCTGTCTGCTATCGGCCCATATCTACATAAATCGGGCAAATATATCAATTTTAAGTTAGAAGGACTTGAATATTTGAAGTATCGGTAAGATGACAACCTATAAAATATCCCAGCAAACAACACATATAATTTATGCTTATTATTCTTACTGATTGCGATTATTAGTTATAGCAATAATGATGAGTAGGGCTTAAATAATCCTTGAACAAAATAATAAGTTATCAACGAAGATTGAATTAGGCAATATTTCATCAGTGCAGAGAAAAATATTTATCTAAAGGAAGACATTAATTTTAGATTTAGCAAATGCCAAAATTTTGGTTATGCTATCGCCGACCTTGATAGTTATTATGTTTATTTCTATTAATGGTAATGAATTTTGCATATTATCTTTATCACTTTAACCTAATTGACAGACAGCGTTTTTGTAATTTAGGTATAGAGTTTATTTGACTTTAAAAGTATTAATAAGTTCCCATGCTTTTCCTGAATCAGAATAAATTTTTACGAATTTGTCTGAGGGCTTAGTGCCTGTTGTTGAGCTTGTGGGGTCATTACTGAGTTTATCGCTTTCATCTGTAAGCTCGTCAAAACTATTAATCTGGTAATGTTTTCGCAAATAAGCAAGCACATCTTTTCGCTTGGCATGCAAAGTCATTTTGTATACATTTGTATCAGGTAAATTATCTAGTGCAGTTGGATCTATTTCAAGATATGGGGGAATCATGCGATTATTTACGTCGAGATGTAGGGTTAATTCAGTAATATTAGTATGCGCAAAAGTGTACAATAAATAGTAGACTGTATTAGCACTGAAAGTAATATTGATCGAATAAGAGTCGGCTCTAATTGAATATAGGCGCATTAATTTAAATTCATTGGGTGAGATAACTTCGACGTATGTTGGATATTTTATTTCATCAGGTAATTTATCATTTTCTGGGTAATTGTAATTGTCTATATCTCTAATACATTCTTCTGCGGTTTGATAAAATTTAAAATCGGAGTTCCGGTTATGTTGGTTGGATGTATCGATACTGCATGAAGACAGTAATACCAGACATAGTACCTTGCAGGAAACCCTGATTATTAGCTGTTTACAATTCATTTTCTTTATTTTGAAAACAATGTCCAGTTTAATGATGCCGATAAAAATCAGCATATCGACTAATAAAAAAAGTAATCCGAAAACAGTTGCTGCATACATACCTTTATACCTGTTTTAAATAAAACTACCTAATTACAAGTAAATTATTACATTAAAATAAATCATTGTAAACAATATCTTAATTTAATGACATATATACCATGACCTTTTTTATGGCACGATTAACCAATTATGCAGAAATTGATTGCGAAGACTGGATAGCTAGTGCGTGCCGTACATGGTGTTAATAATATTGCTTATACCTATGCTTTAGAATTGCAAGCTAAGCTGAATCTGGAAAATTAACTACACGCTATATAAAAAATAACTACCTGACCTACAGGTAGCTATTTTGTGCTTTAAGTATAGAGTTTATTTGACTGTAAAAGTATTAATAAATGCCCATGTTTTTTTATCGCCATCTTTTGAAATGGGGAACAAAATTTCATCATATTTTTCTGAGGGTATAAAGGCCTTGTTTTTTCTTGCTGTCATGTCGTCGACAGTATCAAATAATTCATCGAAGCTATTTATATTAAAATGTTTTGTTAAATAAGCTAAAACGTCTTTACGGTTTGCTTTAAGAGTAATAGCGTATTTATTTAAATCAGGTGCTGTAATTTTTTTATTAGATTTTAAATGATTATCGTATTGAGGTTTAAAGTGTACCGTAATTTTATCAATATCAACATATGTGAAGATATCTAGTAAACTAAATATTGCAGCTTGTTTTATATGTTTTTTTACAAAATCTATATCCTCAGTAAGTGGTATAACGTTATTTATTACGATTTCGGTTGGTGAAATAATTTTGTATTCCTTATAGTACATTCTTGATGCATCAATGCATTCTGCAACAGTTTTAAATTTTTTGATATTGAGTTTGGCTTCATTTTTCAGTTGTGATTCATCAAGTGTAAATCTATTGATTAAATCTTCTGTTTTTTTAATTTCGTCTTTTGATATTGGGCGAAGAATTGATTCGTATTTTTCTGATGGTGTGGTGCCCTTGAGGCTTTCTGTAGGCTTGCCGTCGATTTCATCGCGTGTTTCTACTAATTCATCATAACTATTAATGTTAAAATGTTCTTTTAAGTAGGCTAATAAAACTTTTCTGTCTAATCGAATTGTGAAATTGTATTTACTTAGATTAGGAACAGGAACTCTTCTGTTTTTTATGTTGTCAAAATAAGAGTAATCATAAAATCGCGGTTTAACATGTACGGTAAGTTGCTCAATGTCTACATGTGGCAAAATTTCAAGTATTAAAAAACGAGCCGTAAAGCTTAAATCACCTAGGATTAATAATAAATCTTCTGATGCTGGAAATTCGCGATACAGCACAATTTCTGTTGGAGAAATAACCTCATATTTATAATAATCATAATGCTTTTTATATTCATCTGGTTTTTTTGAGTTTTCGTAATCTTCGAATAAATCTGCTACTGTTTTGTATTTCTTAATATCAGGATTGGTGCCGTAACTAGCGTCTTTTTGTGCAACTGGTGCACTTGTCTCTTGTTTGTCATTGCTACTGGCTCGGTTTTGGATTAAATCATCAGGCGCGAAAATAACGCATAAAATCAGTGAAACAAAGCATAGTAATGAGCCGGAAGCAGCGATTTTTAGACGATTCCATTTCATTTTTTTATTGTCAAAAACAACACTCGGTTTAATAGTGCTGATAATAGTCAGCGTGATAGCTAATGGTAATAAAAGAAGTAATCCGAAAACTGTTACTACAAACATTTCTTTATCCCCTGTTTTAAAAAAACTACCTAAATAACAAAGCTTATATTCATACCTAAAACGAAGATTTTTAGACGATCCCATTTCATTTCTTTATTGTCAATAACAACACTCGGTTTGATAATGCTCATAAACGTCAGCGTGTTGTTAAAAACATATTTAAAATCATATTTTTATCCTATATTGTAAGAAACTTACCTGATTATGCAGATAGTTTATTAAGTAAATCGGCTAATTTTAGTATGACAGATACCGATTATTGAAAATTTTTATTTGTTTTAGTAGATAGACTATTTCCGGCTCGTTAAAACCACTATTGCTATTAACTCAAAAGGTATCATCAACAAGCCGTTATAAGCGCATAATATGTAAACTGTCTTTTAATTTGATGACATATAAACCATGGCTATTTTTAATAATGCCATTAACCAATAAAGTTGAAATTAATTGCGAAGACTGGTTAATGTGGCGTTGGTTGTGCATAGCGTCAATGACAGTGGTTATACCTGTGCTTTAGGATTGCAGGCTAAGCTAAATCTGTAAAATTAACTCTTGGGTATATAAAAAAACTACCTGGTTGACAGGTAGTTATTTTGTAATTTAGGTATTGAGTTTATTTGACTTTAAATGTGTTAATAAAATCCCATGCTTCTTGTTCTCCGTCTTCTCCTGCTCCGTAATAACTTTTTACATATTTATCTAATGGCATTGGGCCATTTGATAAGTCTAAAGGCGAGTCATTCATTGCATCGTTTTGATCTATAAGCTCATCAAAACTGTTAATCTGGTAGTGTTTTTGAAAATAAGCCAGTATATCTTTTCGTTTAGCGCGTAGAGTCATTTTATATATACTTAAATCAGGTAGTTTTTTTTGCGGTTTTATATCTGGTGAATTGATGTACTCAGTTTCGGTATGCAAAGTTAATTCATCAATATTTGTATGTACAAACGTTTGCAGTAAAATGAATGTTATATTAGTCCTGAAAAGGTAATTTTCCAGATCAGGGTCTAATATCGGTAGGGTTCTGCGTGTTAAAACAAACTCTTTAGGTGAGATAACTTTAAGTGTGCCATTTTTAATACTGTAATCGCCTGTAGCTTCAATAAATTTTGCTGCACTATCATAGATTGTAACAACCGGTTTAACGCTTTCTGATTTGTTTTCGTTGCTTGCTTTTGGTGCTTGTTCTTTAGCTTGATTTTTGGCTTGTTCTTGGCGTGGTGTTTGTGCGCAAGCTTGTAGCAGGTTTTGTTGTTCGGGTGAAAAAATGATGCATAAAACTAGTGAAACGAAGCATAGTATTGTACCGAAAACTCCGATTTTTAAGCGTTTCCATTTCATTTCTTTGTTTTTAATAATTAAATTTGGTTTTAGAATGCCGTAAAAAGTCAGATTACAAGCTAAAAAAGAAAGTGAACCGAAAACAGTTGCTAAAAATAAAGACATATCTTTTCTACCCATTTTTTAAAGAAAAAACTACCTAAATTTGTAAAACTAACTATTGGATTTAAAATATCTACCAGATTAACAGGTAGTTTGTTTGTAATTTAGTTATAGAATTTATTTCACTTTAAAAGTATTAATAAGATTTTGTGCTTTTCCTAATTCAGAATAAATTTTTACGAATTTCTCAGAAGGTAATCTCCCTTTTGATTTACCTACTGGCAAGCCATCTATTTCATTGCTTTGACTTGTAAGCTCATTAAAATTATTAATCTGGTAGTGTTTTTGCAGATAAGCCAGTATATCTTTTCGTTTGGCGTGTAGTGTTATTTTATATTTACTTAGATCAGGGAGGTTTTTTCCTGGTTTTAAATCTATTGATTTGAATTCATAGTACTCAGCTTTGATATGCAAAGTTAATTTATCAAGATTTGTATGTGCAAAAGTATGCAGTAAAATGAATACTGTATCTCTTATGAAAGGTTCATCGAAATCTTCGGGGGTATTAAATGATACCATTTGGTGTATTAATACAAATTCATTGGGGGAGATAACTTTGAGTGTGCCATCCTTAATACTGAATTTTCTTGTTCTTTCAATACATTTTGCTGCACTATCATAAATTGTAATACCAGATATAGTTCTTTCTGTTTTATTGTCGATACTTTCTAGTTCTGTTAATAGTATGTCTAGTTTTGTAGATAACTTATCGAATTTTTCAAATAGTTCTAGACATTGTGCTTGTGCAGCAGATCCTTCTAGGCATTGTTCTAGTGTAGCAGCTTGTTCTTGGTTTTGTTCTTCGGATAAATTGATACTGCTAAAAAACAACAGAATAACAAAGCTTGTAGCCATACCGAAAACGAAGATTTTTAGGCGCTTCCATGGCATTGCTTTATTTTTAATAACAACACTTGGTTTAATAATGCCCATAAATGTCAGCGTAATGGCTGATAAAAAAAGTAATCCGAAAAATGTTGTTAAATATATTTTTGAAATAATATTTTTATCCCCCCTATTTTTAAAGAAAAAACTACCTGATTATACAAATAGTTATTTTGTAATTTAGGTGTTGAGTTTATTTGACTTTAAAAGTATTAATAAGATCCCATGCTTTCTGTTCTCCG
>CAMLPN010000008.1 GCA_946481965.1 uncultured Neisseriaceae bacterium
CAAAATCACCAATTTGTATAGCATGAAATGTATAAAAAATATACCCTTTTGAATTGTTTATGGTTTGTAATAGCTCGCCACTTTTTTTACTGTAAACATTGATGCCAGTAATTTTAATATCTTCTTTTTTCTTTTTGGATAATATAACTTTAAAATAAAAATCTTTGGTTGAGCTTCTTTGTAAGAATTCAACATTTTTGAATTCAATATTATCAAATAATTGTTTAGAATCTTTCCAATTTCTATCATCACCATTTTCCCATTCTATATTATATTCGAATTTTTTTTCTAATTTGAAATCACCAAATATCTGTGAATAGCCAAACAACTCATTGCTATCTGAGTTCACCTTGTTAAAGCTAAAATCAAAGTTTTTAATAATTAAGGTATCATTATTATTAACTGTATCAATCGTTGTATAATTTTCAAAATGGTAGTCGTTTTCTATTTTTTTGGGCGCCCCCATATACTCAATTTTCTTTGTTTTATCTTCAATATAAATAATATGAAAGTTACTATCAGATGTGGCAAACAAATAAAATTCAACTTTATTATCTCCCATATTTCCGCTGTAGACTCGATAGAATGCTTCTGTTACTTGCGGAATAAGAAAAACAATTATTAATATATATTTTATAATATTCATATCATTGCCTAATTTTATTTATAATAGTTTATTACCGTCTATTACAGCTTCTTTTTGATCTATTTTATCATCAGACAATACTATAAGTATTATCACGAACAATTATGGCTTGCTGATTGTTAATCGGAACCAGTGGTAAGTTATTTTTATACTTTGCATAGGTTTGCTGAACTGATTCAACAAAGGGCTCTTCGATATAATGCGGCAATGGGTAAAAATCGATAATATTTAAAGCAGTGTAATTGTCCAGTTCTGAAGCCGGACTGCTGTCATCCATAATTTCATTATATTCTATATCAGCTGCTAAAATCATTGCACCAGCAGATTCACCGATATAAAAACATCCCTGTGCAATTTTCTGTATCAATAACTGATCCAGTTTTTTTCTTTTCAATTCCTGCAATAAATAAAAAGTATTGCCCCCGCTTAGACAAATTATTGTTGCGTTTGAAAAAGCTGTATGACACTGCTGCAAGTCGGTATGGGCAATATCCAGTACATCAAGTTTAAAACCATATTGCTGCAATGCTGCTTGCCCCTCATTTATATAGTCAGTATATTCTTCAACATTACCGGCCGTGGGAATAAATAATATATTTTTTTCGCATGGTTGTTCTTTTTGAAGCAAGTTGACAAGTTTTTCAATTGTTCCGGCTAGGTAGGATGTTAAGAATAATGTCTTCATCGATATCACCTTTCTTTTATTATGATTTATTATAGGCATATAGCGGATATTAAGTTAATAGTTGTGCCCATGTTTCCAGTCGCGACCAGCTAACCCGATGAGGGTTGTTTTGCATACGGTTATAAGGCTGATCATAGATCCAGTGTTGCCATTGTGGTATCAGACTGCCACTTATCTGCGGTTTGTCATCAATCAAAATATCGCCACGTACCCAGGTTTTGTCTTTGGCCAAAATGATGCGTTGCAGCCAGTCCTCACCCAAATGCTGACATACCCAGTCAAATTTTTCCGATACACAATATTGATAGGTCTGAATCGGTGAAGTACAGATACGCACATCATGGCCTGCTTGCAGTAATCGTTTGGCAGCAGCAATTCCATCTGCCATAGGCGGAATAGAGGCAAAAAAACCTTTACTGCTATATATTTGCGCCAGTTGCTGATGAAACTGCGCAGGCATATCATCACGCAAATAAAAATGTTTGCGTTCAGCCAATGGTAATGGTTGCTGGTAGGTCTGTTGCCACAGTTGTCGTACCCCTTGTTCAAAATCGGCCAACACGCCATCCTGATCAAGCAAGATTAATTTTTTTGTCATACGATTTTCCTATGTTGGCTATGATCAATTAACACCTATTTTTATAGCATATTTTTCAGAGCCAGGCGTACACCTTCACTGATGTCTGTTCCTTCAGGAAGATTTTTACATGCACTGCGCGCTTCTTTATCACTATAACCAAGTGCAATTAAAGTATTGATTATATCGTCATGCTGGCTATTAACAGCTGGTATTAGCAAGCTATCATTATGGTTATTACCAACCAGTTTACCACGGAGCTCAAGCACCAAACGTTCGGCGGTTTTTTTACCAATCCCCGGAGCCGCTGTCAGACGTTTGATATCTTCGTTTGCTATCGCCATGGCCAGTTCGTCACTGGTCAGGGCAGATAATATGCCCAAAGCACTTTTAGCACCAATACCACTCACTTTCACCAATGCCTGAAAGGTTTCACGTTCTTCTCTGCTGCTAAAACCAAATAATAAATGAGCGTCTTCACGTACAACTAGCTGTGTATATAGCTGTGCCTCTTCGCCGACAGCAGGTAAGGTATAAAAGGTTTGCATAGAGACATGTGCTTCATACCCTACGCCCTGAATATCCAGCACTACCAGTGGCGGATTTTTCTCCAGCACAATTCCACGTAATCGACTGATCATTTTATTCCTTTCTCTGGCGAAAATACAAAAAGCCCGTGTATCATAACACGGGCTTATAACTGCGCTAGTGGGATAAGGTTACAGTGAAGTCAGAATTGACTTTTTCACTTCATCAGCACGTTGCTGTTGCTGGAAAGGTCCCATGCGCACAACATAGGCCTGATTTACTTTTACCAGCTTAGCCTGTTGCTGACTTTTGGCCTGCTGTAGGTGGCGAGTAGTGGTTTGCAGATAACGCTGCGCTGCTTCTTTATTGGTAAAGCGTTGCAGATCTACATAGATATCAGCACTTTTGTTGGCCTGCTGAATACGTTCGCCGGGAAGAATTTGTTCTACTCGCACCTGTGTGGTACCAGCTCGGATAAAATCCAATTGCCGTGCAGCAGCGTAAGATAAATCCATAACCCTATTGCCGTGGAAAGGACCACGATCATTAACTCGCACGATAACACTTTTACCATTGGATAAATTGGTTACCCGTGCATAGCTGGGAATAGGCAAAGTAGGATGCGCAGCAGTAAGCATATTGACATCAAAGCGCTCACCAGAAGAAGTACGGCGACCCTGAAAGTTTTTACCGTAATAGGAAGCACGTCCTATTTGATTAAAACTGGCAACTTTTTGTAGAGGATAGTAGCGTTTGCCGGCTACCTTATAGCTAAGATTAGCAGTTTTATGCAGGTGTTCATTAGGTATTGATGTAATATTGGATACTGTTTTTTTAGGGTGATACACAGTAGCTGATATAGAACCAGCTGGTTTAGCCGATGTCGCACCCAAACTTAATGCTGTTGCAATACCAATAAAAATAACTTTAACCTTAATCAAACCATCATTCCATTTCTTTGAGTAAAAGACGCAAAACCCAGAAAACTGTTGTTCAAATAACAAACAAATTCCGGAAAAAAATAATTACTGATTGAGTACAATGTTTAGCAGCCATTTAATTGGCTGACAGAAAGATATTAATCATTAACAGAAGAACTCACACCGTGTGTATTTTAAATTAACCGTACAACGATGAGTTCTGAAAACAGCATACTGATTGCCTTAAAGTGTAAATAGTAACATAGAAAATAATTAAATCAGTTACTTATCAGGGCGACACTATGCCAAAATATCCTCAGTTTGTCAAAGTTTTTTACTTTGGATGGGCAAATGTCCATGCATAAATTTGTGCAACTCCACAACTCTTAAGGGTTTGAGCTAGTTCAGAAATTGTTGCGCCAGTTGTCACAACATCATCAATTATCAATAAGCTGCGATTTTTTAACTCCTGGCGCACCTGAAAAACGCCACGCACATTTTTGTGTCGCTGCTTACTCTTTAAAGTAGATTGTGGCGGACGATGGCTACGCTGTATACAATTCATAGGTAACAAAGGCAAACCATATTGTTGCGCAATCAAAACCGCCAACATATAGCTTTGATTAAAACCCCGCTCAAACAAACGCGTACGACTCAGGGGCATGGCCAGCACACCATCAACAATACCTTGCTGTAACCATGTTGGTGGTCGCGCCAGCATGAGTGCAGCTAAAGTATCCAATATTGCCAGTTGACCTTTATGCTTAAATGCTCGCAATAATTGCTGTAGCGGTGCCTGATAGCAATAACTGGCATATAAAGCTGTTACTGGATGACGCTTAAGCTGGCATTGTTCACAAATAGTTGCATAAGATACAGAACTGGTACAACGTGGACATAATTGCGTATTATCTCGCTGAAGCGTACATAAATCTGCCCAGCAATCCTGACACAAACCTGATTCATGAGCGTTACAATGGCATAGTAAACAGCGTGGCACACCAATACATCCGTGCCAAAACGAAGTAATTAATGAAATTATTCCCATGACAACAACTCCACAAACTTTACTGATCCACGGCTGGGGCGCAAATCATCACGTTTTTGACCCACTACAAACCTTTATACCAGCACCATGGCAAAACCAATGGTGGGCACCAGATCTGCCCGGTCACGGTTCTGCACCTTTTGATGGACACTTTAACCTGGATGAAATAGCCGACCAGATTGCGCAGCAAATTAGTCAACCTGCCAATCTGGTTGGCTGGTCACTGGGAGGAATGGTGGCCCTAAATTTAACAGCACGTTATCCTGAAAAAGTGAACACCCTATGCCTGACCGCCAGTCTGGTCAAACTGTTAGCCAGTCATGATTATCCTCAGGGTTTACATCGTGTTAGCCTTGATACCATGACTAACCTATTTGCCGAAGATTATCACAAATACATGCAACAGTTTTTACAATTGCAAATGCTGTACGCTTCGTCCTCAGCCAGAAACAATATCAACCAGTTAACATCAACTATTTGCCAATATGGCTCCCCTGCCGGACTTAACGCAGCTTTACTTGCATTAAAACAGGCTGACCTAAGACCACTATTAGACAGCATAAACTGTCCGGTATTACTGCTTTTTGGCGCTCGAGATGCCATCACGCCACCGCGAATGGGTGAGTACTTGCATCAGCATTTGCCACAAAGTGAATGGATATTGCTGCCTCAGGCAGCACATGTGCCTTTTCTCAGTCATACTGCTGAATTTGCACAGGTATTAAGCCAATTTTGGGAGCGACATAAATGATACCCCTGCCCAACCAGCCCGACTGGTTTCTTCAGGCTCATCTAGCGGCAACACTGGATGAGCGACTGAACATACTCAAACAACATCCTACAAAGATTCTGTTGGCAGGAGCTGATGGAAATGAAAGCTACCGGCTTTTAAAATTCCGCTATCCACAGACACACTTTCAGGAATTTGATAGTCGCACAGAATACTTACAGGCAGCACAGCTTATACGCAAAAGCAAACAAAACTGGTGGCAGAGACTTAGCGGGGATTTACCAATACAAACCCATTCTGATCAACTTCCAGCCAACGCAGCTGCCGATATGGTATGGAGTAATTTAGGACTACTCCATCAATCTGCTCCCCAACAAGTCATAGCTAACTGGGCTAACGCGCTAAAACCCGATGGTTTATTATTTTGTAGTCACTTTGGACCAGATACCTTAAAAGAAATTCTGACGCTATGGCGTGAGCATGGCATAATAGTACAAGCTCCTCGCTTGCTGGATATGCATGACCTGGGTGATATATTATTACAGCATGGATTTTACGATCCAGTCACCGATATGAATATGCTAACCCTACAATATACAACGGTAGAACGATTCATTGATGATATGGTAACAGCAGGGCTATGGCAAACATTGCAATTTGACAGCGAAATTGATGCTGTACGGATCTTAGCTGATAACTGGCAAAATAACCCCGTCCATAATGTCACACTGGAATTAGTTTACGGTCATGGGGTGAAAAAACAACTCTTACCGGATCACACAGCAACAATACAATTTTACTCACACTCTCCAATAACAAAATCGTGAAGTTTCTGATATGAAGATAATGCCAATTATACGTAACAGTTTTCTGTGTCTTATTGTGGCTGTATCAATCAGCGCCTGTAAAACCAATACGCCGGTACCTCCACCAGCTCCAGCCAAACCACGAGCAGTGATAGCATTAGCATTAGGTGGTGGCGTTTCCAAGGGTTTTGCCCATATAGGCGTGATAAAAGTTTTACATGAAAATCACATACCTATTCGTATTGTAACTGGCACCAGCGCCGGTGCGTTAGTCGGCAGCATGTATGCATCCGGAATGAGTCCAGACAGGCTAGAACTCGAGGCAGAAATTCTCAATAAAGCCGATTTAATAGATCCGGTACTTTCTACTTCAGGTTTTATTAAAGGGCAAAAATTACAGGATTACATCAATAATAAAGTTCGCAATAAGCCCATGCAGCAATTTCCTATTCGCTTTGGCGCAGTAGCGACCGAATTTGGTACCGGACGCATGGCAGTCTTTACCAATGGTAACGCCGGCCAGGCAGTACGTGCTTCCGCCAGTATTCCCAACATATTCCAGCCAACTGTTATTGGCAATAAACGCTTTGTTGATGGTGGTCTAGTAGCTCCTGTACCAGTATCAGCGGCCAAACAACTCGGTGCCAACGTAGTCATCGCTGTAGATATTTCTGCCAAGCCAGCTAAATTAACCAGCTCTGGCTTTTTTTCCTACCTTGATCAAAGCCTGAATATTATGAGTGCTTCTGCTCTGAACAGTGAACTTTCTAAAGCACAGGTAGTGATTCGTCCACAAGTACAGAAACTGGGGACGATTGGTGGATTTGATCAGAAAGCTCAGGCTATTAAACTTGGTGAAGACGCAGCCCGTGCCGCATTACCGCAGATCAGAGCAGTATTAAATAAATATCAGGTTAACTGATCGTTCCGCTGATTTTTTACTGATAGGCTATCTTTAGGATAGCCTATTTTATTTCTAAAACACTGCTGCAATTTGTTTAATTGATAGATGATATTTTTCTAAACCAATTTTCTTGGTTACCAAAATATCAATTTTTAAAAAATTGTCTAGAGTGAATTTATTCACATTGATTAAAGCAATTAAATTTATCTATAGAATATAAAAATCTTTTGCATCTGCTGAACAAATCAGCCAAAAAAGCAAACTTGCCACAACAATCCAGCAACATACCTGAATAAAAACAACTATTTTATCAATACCCTCAGCGGCTAAATAGCTCAATTAGCATAAAATTAATTGATAAAAATATTGATACGAAATTAATATATAACCAAGAAAAAAGATAAATCAGAATTTAATTTAAAAAGAATTTTTTTGTTTGATCAATACAAACCATTCAATGAGGAGGATATAAATATTTTTAGTATATGTCATAAACATTAATACTGAAGTATGGTTTAATATCTAATGTAAAACCATAAAACCTAATAAAAAAATCTTATTTTTGCTTTTATTGATTACAGATATTGTGTTAATTTATTTCTATCAGATAGGGGCAAAACTATCCATGAAATATCAATGCAAACAACTTCTACTTAGCATGACGCTACTGTGGCAAATATTGCTTTTTGCCGGCTGTGATAGTGATTCCAACACCGAATCACCACAACAGCCAGTGCAGCAAGTACCGGAACAGCAGGTAACGACACCTACTGTTCCGGTACCATTTCGCAATCAGGATAGCCATGAGCGTTATGACGAGATTGGTAAACTCGGTACACATCCCATTAGTATCCCGGCAGGTGTGACTATTGGCGCGGTGATTTATCGCTCCAATCCGAGCAAATTTGCGGATCGAAAAATCAAGACCCAATATACTCCTCCACCTATATCCTATACATTACCGATTAAATCTTTCCGCTTTCGGTATCGCATTAGCGACGGTGACGTCTACACCTCTTCTCGGCAAACAGAACAGGATTATTATCGTGATAATAAAACCTCAAGCTCGTCTGACAGACCTATCCCCCCTTGGGCTGAGGTAATCGTTTATGGCCAATATGATGATGCTGTGCCGTTGAATTTTAACTCCACCATTCAGGATGACTTTAGAGTATCGAAAAAAGTTACAAATATTGATTATATTCAACAAGCACAACCGCTGTATGGTTTAACGGTATATCTGGCAAATAATGGTATTGATCCAGAAACTGGCAAGCCATGGGAATCGAATACGGTTACTCCAGACAGAATGATTAATAAAGATAAGGCAGGCAATATTAAAACCTATATTCAGCGTGAATTTACTCAGCAGACAAATTTTTGTAGGCATAGGTTTTATAACGATGACTGGCATATTCAGATATGGATTATTTACAACTGTACTTATCTGCCACAGTGGCAGGAAATAGAGGGTAATATTATCAAAATACTGAATAGCTGGCGGGTCACCCAGAAAGGTAAGTTACTGAGCAAGCAGATTGGTAAGGCTTAGTTTTGGGTAATAGTACTGCTTATTAAGTGTCTCTGGGAAAGTAATAGGTTAGAAGCCTCCAGCATAGTCAAATCATGATAAAACTAATGCGATTCTTCAAACATGGACATGGCTTATTTGGATAGGTTAGAAAAAGTAGTTCTTTGTTCACAAACAGAAGTAAATTAATGGATTGGGTTAAAAGTTGAGGTAATTGAGCTAAAAACAAACTGTAAGAGCGACTCTACCTCAAATATATGCTTTATTTATAGTTAAATATCCAATTAATTAACGTTTAGAACCAGCTTAAACTTATCAACTATTACCGATTGACATTGGTCTGCTTTTATAAACTAACACTATCTGAAAGTATCGTTATAATCAGCAAATCTGCTCCGATTTTAGATGACTAGTAAAATTATTTTTTAATATAGAAACGCCTAAATTAGGCCAATCAAATATAAAAAATATTATTGCTCAGAAAAGACTGAAATAAACTCCATTTTAGATGCCTAGTATAATGAACAAATACTGCGTCAACGCCAAGCAACTAAACTATGAAAACCATATAAATTTCAATTATTTTATCATAAACATAATTTATTGAATGGTTAGGATTTCTTTAATTTTTATTGATTATCTAGAAATATTGATGGTTTACTCATTAATACTTGACTATAATACTCAACTATTCTGCCAAAGTGGGAACATATGATGGATAATGATAACTTAGTTGCCTATAAAACCCTTCCGGTCTGGACAGCAGAGACACTTCCGGACGGCTTTAAACAGCAACATAATACTAAGCCTGGTACATGGGCAAAACTACAGATATTTAAAGGTCGGCTTAACTTTGCTATGCTCGATGCGACGGGCAATATAACTGAAGAATATCAGTTTAGTACAGACCGGCAACCACCATTGATAGAACCACAACAATGGCATAAAATTATTGCCGTATCTGATGATATTGCCTGCCAACTGACATTTTATTGTCAAAAAGAAGATTATTGCTCGAAAAAATACGATTTAACGGCTACACACGCCGACGTTATAATCGCAGCGCAAAGAGTAAAAACAGGAACAGTATTGGATTTGGGCTGTGGCGCCGGTCGTAATGCCTTGTATTTAAATATGCTGGGATTTGATGTCACCGCGGTAGATAAAAACGAAGCTAATATTGATCAGATTAATCAAATTATCAACGAAGAACATTTAACAGAATTACGCACACAGATTTATGATATTAATCAAGCCAATATAGGTGGCAGTTATGATCTGGTTGTCTGTACCGTTGTTATGATGTTTTTACAGCCGCAACAGATACCGGCCATTATCCAAAATATACAGTCTAATACCCGTTCCGGAGGCTATAATGTCATTGTATGTGCGATGTCTACAGCTGATTATCCGTGCCCAATGCCGTTTTCTTTTACTTTTCAGGAAAATGAGCTGCGAGATTATTACCAAAACTGGAATATTATTGAATATAATGAAAACATTGGTGCCCTGCATAAAACTGATATAAATGGGAATCGAATTCAGTTACGCTTTGCCACTTTGCACGCTATTAAGCCTTAAAAAAATAGCATTCATCATCCAGAAAAGTTTAGGTAGATTTCATAGCTTAAAAATACCTTTCTACATTAAGCAAGGTATTAACTACTGAATGGTCGGAAATCAACCTAAACTTTTATTTCTATTAAGTTGGAAGCTAACCAGTAAAAATTTATCTTTTAATGCACCGAATTTTAATTCGGCAAATTCGAAAAAGAAAAAATAACTTCAGTGTTGATTAATTTAATCAGATTCTTCAACATTAGTGCTCTTTAATGCTAATTTTTCAATGTTACGGTTGATATTAAATAAAACACAAATTAATTCCATTGTTATACGCAAATATATAGAGCCAATAACAACAATCAATAGACCATAAAAGATAATTTTTAATCCGCCCAAAAAGCTATACTGAAACGCAGCGAAACCTCCGAATATAGTAAGTAGCCCACTTATTGATAATAATAATAAGCCTAACCAATATATAAAAGTAATAAAAACAGGAGTAAACAATTTGTCGAAAAAGAAAAAATCCTTAAATTTATTACCACTTGAATCATCAATATTAACCTTCATTAAATTTCCTTTGCTAAAAAATATACATTCATATTAACTAATTAAATATATAAATTTCTAATAATCATACATTTAAACGAAATGGCATTATAACATATAAAATAATATAATTTAGATTAAGTAAATTTTTGCTTAGATGTTCATTGCATAAAGTAGTTTGATTAATTTTGCATCAATTAAATCCCCAATATTATTTTCTTGAAAAATTATCTATCTACTGACATATATTGAAATTATCGAAATAAAATATTTTAGAAATAGATTTTTATTTAACAATCTGTCATAATTGCAAAATAATTAAAACTTCCATATCAAATTTCTAGTAAATAGATATATAAAATATTCTGTATATCAAATGAATTACAATTAGATAATTCAAGCAATTGAAGTCTATAAATTAAAACATTATATTTGCTCAATTTACTCATCTCAAAAAATTATGTAAATAGAATATTTTTAATCAGCCATCAGATAAACAGACTACTTTTGCATAAAAAGAACATCCTAACCCAATATTGTTCGCATTTTTAATTGATTGGCAAAATCGAGTGCTTTGAAATATGAAATTAAGATGCGAAATATGAGAAGTCTTTGCCAGACAATATCAAAGTCAACTGAGTTTAAATCTATATTACTAATCTAGATTTAAACTAAATAGTCCACTTAATAATTAATTAGCCATTTGTGCACAATTTCATGGCATTTTAATAGTTTAGTTCTTATAATCATTGCTGAACATTTTAGACTGTTCATACTGTATTTATTTATAACAACGCAGCATTGGTAAAGAGAGAACATGATGGAAAAATACATCAAATGTACATGGATGCGTGGCGGAACAAGTAAAGGGGCTTGTTTTCTGGAGTCTGAACTATCTACAGACATCAGTACTCAGAATTCATTTCTCAGTAAAATCTACGGTAGTAATGACCCATCAGGTCGACAGATTGATGGTATGGGTGGTGGAACTTCGACTACCAGCAAGGCCGTCATTGTCAGCAAGCGCGCAGGGGAACGCAATGGGGTAAATTATACATTTGCCCAAGTTGATGTCGCCTCTGACCTGGTCGATCGTAAAGGTAATTGTGGCAATATGTCTTCAACAGTGGGTCCGTTTGCTATTGATAATGGCTTGGTTGAGGACATTACCGAACCCACGACTCAGGTACAAATTTTTAATACCAATACACAAAAAACAATTGTTGCTCATGTGCCAGTTAAAAATGGCAAGGTGGTATACAGTGGGGATTATGCGATTTCTGGTGTACCCGGCACCGCAGCTCGAATTCAACTGGATTTTTTAAGTCCGGGTGGAGCTGTCACAAAAAAATTATTACCTACCGGTCGGGTAGTAGACACAATAGAACTGGCTGATGGCCAGAAAATTGATATTTCTATTGTAGATGCCGCCAATCCTTTGGTTTTTGTACGTGCACAAGATCTGGGATTGACGGGTAGTGAAATGCCAAAAGATATTGACAGTAAACCTGAACTTTTGGAAAAAATGCTGGCAATACGTGAAGCAGCATCGGTAATGGCCCAAATTGCTACCAACTTACAAGAAGCAAAAACGATCCCTGCCGTACCTAAATTCTGCTTTATTGCTCCACCAGCCAGTTATACTTCTCTGGAGGGCGAAGAGATTAAAGCTACCCAAATTGATATTCAGGCACGAATGCTGTCAATGGGTAAATTGCATCCGGCACTGGCTATTACCGGCGGGGTATGTATTGGTGTTGCAGCTAAAATCCCGGGTACGCTGGTCAATCAGGTCGTTGCTCAGGCTGCTAACCGGGATGAGCTACGGATCGGGCATTGCAG
This sequence comes from uncultured Neisseriaceae bacterium, assembly GCA_946481965.1. Lineage (GTDB taxonomy): Bacteria > Pseudomonadota > Gammaproteobacteria > Burkholderiales > Neisseriaceae > Snodgrassella. Next base: position 12,330 of record CAMLPN010000008.1, read on the forward strand.
TGGGATTTTATCTGTAGGGGCAGATGTAGCTATAAATGGCAATGTGATAGAAGCTAAATGTGGTACGGTATACAGAACAGCTAGGATTCTGATGCGTGGTGAAGCCTGCATTGAGGTATAGATCATAAGAGTTGATCATTTTCAGGTAAAATGATTTGCAGCGGGCAAAGGTTGGGAGATCTTTGCCTGCTGTAGTGGATGTTTTTGTGCAAAAAACATTTTCCTGACTTATCCAATTTGCTTTGACCAAAATATAGCTGTAACTAAATTACTGTATACAATTATTTTTAGTTCGATTTCAACATTATATTTTCTTTTTAATCCATAAAAATTTATTTCTTACTCAAGCAATAATTTGGTTTAAATTTTTCGAAATAAACTGATGTCAATTTGTTTCTATGATTTGTCATTTTTTATAAAACATCATTAATATTTGATCGTAATTTTAATGAAAAATATATAAAATAAAAACTATTCTTTACGATTTAATGAGAATAACTTATTACTATTTTTTTATATTTTTCCACTGGGTAAATAATCAGCATGAACAAACTCTTATCAAAATATTTTGCTTTATTTATTTTACTAATAATTGGTTTTTCTGCTTTAGCTAATGATTTAACTCACAAATCAATTGACTCTGACAGAAATCAGACCCCAGTCCAGAGCACAGAAAACTATCCAGAAACTTTTCTATGGAAAATCCAAAGAAAAGGTATACCCACTTCTTATCTACTTGGTACGATTCATATAGGTAAAGAAGAATCACAGCTACCTGAACGCGTCCTTAGTATTTTATCCCAAACTAACGCTTTGATGACCGAATCAAATCTGCTACCAGATGAGCATGACAAAAATATGGTACTAATGTTGTTATTTGAACCTAATAAAAATACCACTTTGTCAGCAAAACTAGGGAAGAAAAATTTTTCTAAACTGAGTAATTATATTGGTAATATTATACCGCCTGAGCTTTTAGAACAATTTAAACCTGCTTCAGCTCTCATGTTTATTTTATATAGTTGGCCTGAAGGCTATTCAGAAACAAATGGCATAGATATGTTATTGACCAATGAGGCGACTGCTGTCAATAAAACCAGGATATTTTTAGAATCAACCGAAGAATCATTAAATTTAATATTATCTTTACCTGAAGAAAAGGTCATTCCTATGATTGCTTCTTTGCTAGATAATCAAAAAGAACTGCAAGATCAGTCCGTTAAAGCCGTCGATTATTATGTTAATAATCAAGTAAATGAATTGCTAAACATGTATAATGATCACAAAAAAATGGTTTCTTATTTACCTAAAAAGGATCAGCTTTTCTGGGAAAATTGGATTTTTGATGATCTTCTAATAAAACGCAATAAAAAGTGGCTACCCATCCTGAAACAACAAATTGACAAAGAATCAACACTTATTGCAGTTGGCGCTCTTCATTTGTTTGGAGAAGATGGTTTAATTAATGCTTTGCAAAAAGCAGGCTATGTCGTAACTCCAGTAATGCCATAAAAAATTCTGTTTTTAATGACAGGAATATTTTAACTAAGTATTCCTGTCGGTATTCGTTTTGCTCTATATTAACCATATTAACCATATTTGCATTAAATAACTATAAATTCTTCGAGTTTGATTTGGCTGATCAAAATTTTGTCAGTAGGTCGTGTTACTATTTCAACCAAATTTTTCTCGAATAAAATGAATAAAAATATAATTTAAGCATATCCATTATTTTTTATATTCAATTATTACTAAAATGATTATGGTTAATTAAAGTTTGAGATATAAAAAAACCGCCCAGATTAATTTGGGCGGTACGATAAAAAATCAAAATTTTATGCGTTTAATTCTGCGCGCAGTTTTTTGGTCACTTTGACCATGATTTCAAGTGCGGCACTGGTTTCCGCCCAGCCACGAGTTTTTAAACCACAATCTGGATTTACCCACAGGCGACGTTGATTAATCACATTCAGAGCTTTTCGTAACAGATGTTCTACTTCGGCCTCAGTAGGTACCCGAGGGCTGTGAATATCGTATACGCCCGGACCAATATCGTTTGGATATTTAAATTTAACGAATGCATCCAGTAATTCCATGTCGGAACGTGAAGTTTCAATGGTAATAACATCGGCATCCATGCTGGCAATGGCAGGCAAGATATCGTTAAATTCTGAATAACACATGTGGGTATGAATTTGGGTACTGTCATCGGCATCAGTAGAAGTCAGACGGAATGACTCACACGCCCAAGATAGGTACTCATCCCACTGTACTCGTTTTAGAGGCAGAGCTTCACGTATGGCCGGTTCATCAATTTGGATAACCCGAATGCCAGCTTTTTCTAAATCCAGTACTTCGTCATTTAAAGCTAAGGCTATCTGTTTACATACCAGACTTAATGGTACATCATTACGAACGAAACTCCATTTCATCATGGTTACTGGGCCAGTGAGCATGCCTTTCATTGGTCGTTTGGTAAGAGATTGGGCATAAGCAGACCATGTTACAGTCATGGGCTGAGGTCGGGAAACATCACCATAAATAATAGGTGGTTTTACACAACGGGAACCATAGCTCTGTACCCAGCCGAATTGGGTGAAACAATAGCCATCCAGTTGCTCCCCAAAATATTCCACCATGTCATTACGTTCGGCCTCACCATGTACCAGAACATCAATATCTAATTGTTCTTGCTGTTGCACACAATAGGCGATGTTTTTCTTCATCGCTGCTTCATAATCAGTTTTACTTAATTCACCTTTTTTGAACGCTGCGCGTGCCTGTCGGATTTCCTGTGTTTGAGGAAAAGATCCAATAGTGGTAGTTGGCAGCAAAGGCAGATTCATCCATGCTTGTTGTTTTTCAATGCGTTGCGCAAATGGGCTGTGTCGCTGATCAGCATGGGCGCGGAGGTTAGCAACCCGTGCCGCAACTTGGTCATTATGAATAAGCTTACTGGTTCTGCGACTGGCAGCAGCAGTATCTGAATCTACCAGCGCCTGTTGTACGGTATCTTTACCGTGCACTAATGCTTGCTTAATGATGCCCAGTTCCTGTAATTTTTGTGCAGCAAATGCCAGCCAGTTTTTGATTTCTGGATTTAATTTTTCTTCAGCATTCAAATCTTGCGGACAATGCAATAATGAACAGCTTGGAGCAATCCATAAATTATTACCCAACTGAGTAGCTATCGGTGCCAGTAAATCTATGGTCTCGCGTAAATTAGCACGCCAGACATTACGGCCATCAATCAGCCCCACTGACAATACTTTGTTTTCCGGCCAAGCATTAGCAAACTCGGCTAATTGTTCTGGTGCACGAATACAGTCGATATGCACACCATTCACCGGTAAGGTTTTTAACAAATTCAAATATTCTGCTACGCTGGCAAAGTAGGTACCAATAATAATGCGTGTACCGGTAATCGCTAATTCCTGATAGGTGGGAACAAATGCATCTACCCACTCTTGAGCAATATCGACAGCCAGTATTGGTTCATCAATCTGTATCCAGTCTACTCCGGCATTAGCCAATTCACGCAATAACTTCTGATATTCTGGCAGCAAATGTGATAACAACTCCAGCCGATTAAGATTAGTATCTTTTTCTTTCCCCAGCCACAATAAACTGATCGGACCTAATAAGGTTGGTTTGATATCATGTCCGGTAGCCTTTGCCTCTTTGATCTGAGCAATCAGATTAGCTGCATTAGCCTTAAATTGGGTGTCTTTGTGCCATTCCGGTACGATGTAATGATAGTTGGTATCAAACCATTTGGTCATTTCCATTGCTACCTGAGTAGCGTTACCACGAGCCAACTCGAAATATTGTGTTAATGTCAGGCTGGCAGCATCAAAACCAAAACGGGATGGAATAGCACCAAGGGCACAAACAGTATCCAGTACATGGTCGTAAAAGGAAAAATCGCCAACCGGCAGTAAATCTACACCGGCAGCTATTTGTGTTGCCCAGTTTTGCTGACGAATATCTTTGGCAACCTGACTTAATTCGCTTTCGCTAATATTGCCTTTCCAGAATGCTTCAACTGCAAATTTTAGCTCACGTTTGGCGCCGACACGTGGATAACCTGATAAATGGAAGGTATTCATCTCTATTTCCTGTTGTGAATGGTTAATTTCCGATATGAGTTAGTGTGCGACAGTTATGGGTTGACGACAAGCGATAATTTTTGTTGTGCTGTATGAATATTTTTAATATATATTCGAATTTCATTATGACAAATATATATTTTAGATTACTAAATCAGTTATTACATGCTTGTATTTACCAACTTTTTCAGAAAAATAATTATCTTAATAGTCTATTTAATTAACGAATATAATTTTATTTATGAATTTTTTAATTTATGATAACTAGAGATAATATTTATGGTGGAGTATAAGATATGGAGTCGATTGTTGAACTGCGTCATTTACGCACATTATTGGCGCTGGAAGAAACAGGTAGTGTATCTATGGCTGCTAAACGGGTTTTTTTAACACAATCGGCATTATCACATCAGATTCGGGCACTGGAGCAGTATTTTGGTACCGCACTGTTTGAACGAAAATCTAATCCTATTCTTTTTACCCCAGTAGGGGAACGATTACTACAACTGGCTCGTGATATCAGACCACTGGTAACAGTGGCCGAGCGCGATATTACCCAGCTGATCGAAGGAGAGGCCGGAGAGTTACGGGTTGCGGTGGAATGTCATACCTGTTTTGACTGGCTAATGCCGGCTATGGATAAATTCCGTCCACTATGGCCAAAGGTGGAACTGGATATTGTTTCTGGTTTTCAGGCCGATCCTGTCGGTTTATTGTTAACCCATCGTGCCGATCTGGCCATCGTATCGGAATATGCACCTCAGGCTGGTATTGTTTATCGACCGCTTTTTGCCTATGAAATGGTTGGTATTTGTGCCAAAGATCATCCTTTGGCTGATAAAAGCATATGGCAGGCAGAAGATTTTCGCGAAGAAACCCTAATCAGTTATCCGGTGCCCGACGATATGCTCGATTTACTCCGCAAAGTTCTCCAGCCAGCCGGTATCCAACCGGCGCGCCGGAATAGTGAACTTACTATTGCAATTATTCAATTGGTATCCAGTCGACGTGGCATCGCTGCTTTACCATACTGGACGGTAATGCCGTATTTGGAAAAAGGTTATGTAGTAGCTAGACAAATCGGTTCAGTACCGTTACAGAGCGAATTGTATGCAGCTATGCGTGAAAATGATCAGGAAAAGAGTTATCTGGAAAATTTTTGTCAAATTGTGCGTGAAAATAGCTTTACTGATTTACCTGGCTTAAGCGTCCTTGATGTACCAAGCTGATATTATTTACCCAATAATATCAATTTGATGAATAGAAAGAGAGCCAGATGGATTGTCCAGAATTAGTTAATGCCCTGTTATATGCTTATTATCATCACAAACCTCTGGCAATGCTTGATTATTCTGATAAAGTTCGGGATTTAGAAAAAGCCTATCAAATTCAACATGCCTTTACAGCTGGGAAAGCCACCCCTTTAGGTGGATATAAGGTATCCCTGACTAATTCACTAACCCAGAAATTATTTCAGATGGATGAGCCCATATATGGGCAGCATGAGCTTGGTCATCTTTTGCCACAACCTGCAGAATTATCACTAACACAAATGAACCAGCCATTAATTGAAATGGAACTGGGTTTTATTGCCAAAACTGACTTAACAGTTGGCATGACAGATGATGAACTGTTACAAAATGTTTGGATAACTGGTTGTCTTGAAATTCCAGATTCCCGTTTTGCGCATTGGTTTCCGGCTTTGAATAAATATCTGATTGTTGCTGATGGCACCATTGGCGGCTATATTATCTATGGTGACCAAATTGACGGAAAAGATTTAAATGTACCTGACCTTAATAATATTGAAGCTGAGCTGAAATTAAATCAGCAAACAATTGTTACCGGCAATGCCCGTGCTGTGCTGAATAATCCCTTACATGCACTGCAATGGTTACTGCAAAAATTGTATCAGCATCATCTGGTTCTGCGCGCGGGAGAGTTGGTCTCCTCTGGTGCATTTTTTCTTACCCATAAACTGATTGAAGGTGAATATAGTGCTCATTTTAGCGGAGCCCTTAACCAGAGTATCCATTTAAGGGTGTTACCTTAGTAAATTTTTGAACTGCTTGGCACTGAGGTGCAGAAATAGTTAACAATAAGCTGGCAGAGTGGCTGTGATTGCTATAGCTTTATGGTGCTGATGAGCATTTATCAATTGCATCACGTTGCGGTTTTTTTTAGCTTAATCAGCTACAATAGCTTCATGAACAATCTATCTTCTGCCAATCTATTATCTGGCCTTAATAATGAACAATTAGCCGCAGTTACCTGGCCACCGGAGCCAGCACTGGTATTAGCCGGTGCCGGCAGCGGCAAAACCAGGGTACTGACCACGCGAATTGCCTGGCTATTACAAACCGGACAAGCAAGTATTCATAGTATTTTAGCGGTTACTTTTACCAATAAAGCCGCCAGAGAAATGCAATTGCGCCTGAGTACCTTATTACCTATATCTGTACGTGCCATGTGGCTGGGTACCTTTCATGGCTTATGTCACCGTTTTTTACGCTTACATTATCAGCAAGCACAACTGCCCAGAACATTTCAGATTCTAGACAGTGGCGATCAGTTGGCGGTAATAAAACGTTTACTAAAACAGCTTAATATTGCTGAAGAAGTGATTGCACCGCGCAGTTTACAGGGATTTATTAATGCGCAAAAAGAAGCTGGTTTGCGTGCACCCCGTCTAAATGGCAGCGATCCACATGAACAACGTTTGATTGAGTGTTATGCAAGCTATGATGATCTTTGCAGACAAGAAGGAATTGTCGATTTTGCCGAACTGATGTTACGTAGTTATGAAGTGTTACAGACAGATGATGTTTTACGTACGCATTATCAGAATCGTTTTAATCATATTTTGATTGATGAATTTCAAGATACCAATAAATTACAATATCAATGGCTCAAATTATTAGCTGGCGATCATGCAGCTATATTCGCGGTGGGCGATGATGATCAGAGCATTTATCGTTTTCGCGGTGCCGAGGTGGAAAATATGGCGCGTTTTATGCGCGAATTTAAAGTCAGCGAACCAATTAAACTGGAACAGAATTACCGATCTGTAGGCAATATTCTCATCGCCGCCAATGCGGTAATTGCCAATAATGCGGCACGTCTGGGCAAAAATCTTCGCACTGAAGCCGGTAATGGTGAAAAAATTCGTGTTTTTAAAGCCATCAATGATGTTGAGGAAGCACAATTTGTCGTCGATGAAGTCAAAGCCTTAAATCGTGATGGCCTGAATTTTATTCAGATGGCTGTTTTATATCGCAGTAATGCTCAATCTCGGATACTGGAGCAAGCATTATTCCGTGCCGGTATTCCCTATAAAATTTATGGCGGATTACGCTTTTATGAGCGTCAGGAAATTAAGCATGCTCTGGCCTATTTGAGACTGGCTATTAATCCTGATGACGATAACGCTTTGCTCAGAGTAATTAATGTGCCGGCACGCGGTATCGGTTCTCGTACAATCGAAACTATTCAGGCGACTGCAACTGACGATAACACATCATTATGGCAGGCAGCCCAAAAACTGGCCGTTAAGCATAATAAAATTGCTATCTTTGTTAGCCTGATTAATAACTTACAGGCACAGGCTAGCCAAACATCGCTACAGGAACTGATGGCTGCGGTAGTCTATGACAGTGGTTTGGTTGAGCATTATCGTTCACAAAAAGGTGAGCACCAAGAACGTATCAACAATCTGGAAGAATTAATTAATGCCGCCATTGCCTTTAAACCAGAAGAATCCGGTTTTGAGCCGCCTGCAGAAGATGAGGTATACAACCCCATAACTTCAGTGTTAGCATTTTTAAACTCAGCAACACTGGAATCAGGTGAACATCAGGCCGGGCAGGGTGAAGATGCTTTACAATTAATGACCGTACATGCTGCCAAAGGGCTAGAATTTGATGCAGTTTTTCTGACTGGATTAGAGGAGGGTTTATTCCCAAGTGAATTTAGTCTGGCGGAACGAGACGGGTTAGAAGAAGAAAGACGGTTAATGTATGTTGCCATTACCCGTGCACGCAAACGTTTATATTTAAGCATGGCCGAACAGCGGCTACTGCATGGGAAAACCCACTTTGCCTTATCATCACGCTTTGTAGATGAAATTCCAGCAGAAGTGGTACAGCATCTGTCTGCGCACAGCTTTAGTCTGGTCGGCAGACAACAATCCACCATACGCACCAATCCGTTTCACAGCCGGAGCGTACTGGCAGATACACCAGTAAATGATGATTTTGATGGTTTTCAGCTTGGACAGAATGTTCACCATGAACGCTTTGGTACCGGAGTAATTATAGATGCCAGCCATAAAGCAGAGGGTGCCAATCTGACTATCAATTTTGGCAAACAAGGTATTAAAGAATTAAATACCTTATTCGCTAAAAACAAATTAACTATATTATCGTAATCATAATACCTGACTCACCATATCAACAATCAGACAGAACAAAAAAGGATCCTACTATGCAGCAATACGATCGTAATAACATTTTTGCCAAAATCATTCGTGGAGAAATTCCCTGTCATAAAGTATACGAAGACGATCACACTTTAGCTTTTATGGATGTTATGCCACAGGCTCGCGGTCATGTACTGGTTATTCCGAAATATGAAGCAATTGAACTAGCAGATATGAGTGCCGAATATATAACCGCCGTATTTACTACTGCTCAAAAAATAATCAATGCTCAGCGCAAAGTATTACAACGTCAGGGAATCGTGCAGCTTCAGCTATCTGGAGAAGAAGCTGGTCAATCCGTGTTCCATTATCATATACATCTGATTCCTGCCAGCATACACCAGCTGGGTAAACATGAAAGTGTTGCTGCTGATCAGGCAGAACTGGCTGCCTTAGCTGCGGACTTACGTGCAGAACTGACTTAGTCTGATCAAAGTAATACCGAAATTACCCACAAATTTATCCACAAGCAATTGGATTTTAAAAACCAAAGCTAACTCTTTACTCTTTGTATTAACAATATTTTATATTTAGCAAATTGTCTGAAAACGACCAGATTTGAAAAATTATCCACAACTATTACGCAGATAAAAAAGTTTCAGGCTATAAATTAAAATCGACTCAGGCCACTGGAAAGCTTCGGTAAAAAGGTAAAACAATTAGAGTAAATTTTAAATGGTTATCGCGTGAGCATAGCTCAGCAGAATTTACTGACTGGCTACTCGACTTATGTATACCTAATAGGCTGCTACACATTTAAAAACCCACTGATTAACTTCATCAGTGGGTTAATTACTAATAATCAAAGCTGATCATCATTAATCAAACAAATCACGCAGCTTATCCATAAATGATTTTTGTCGTGGTGTTTGGGCGCGATCTAAACCAGTAGAAATTTTTTCAAATTCTTCCAACAGTTCACGCTGACGTTCAGTCAGATTAACCGGCGTTTCCACCACAATATGGCAGTATAAATCACCTACTGCGGCAGAACGAACCGATTTAATACCTTTACCACGTACCCGCATTCGTCTTCCGGTTTGCGTTTCTTTTGGAATATTCAGTTTAACTTTACCGTCCAGTGTCGGTACTTCCACCTCACCACCTAAGGCTGCGTTGGTAAAACTGATCGGTAACTCACAATGCAGATCCATGCCATCACGCTCAAATACCGCATGCGGACGTACATTAACCATTACATATAAATCACCAGAAGGAGCACCGTGTTTACCCGGTTCACCTTCACCACTTAAGCGAATACGTTGTCCGTCATCAATACCGGCTGGTATCGACACTTCAACCGTTTTACGGGTTTTCACCAGACCATGTCCATGACACTTAACACAGGGATCTTTTATCTGTTTACCGCTGCCCTGACAGGTTGGACAGGTTTGTTGAATCTGGAAAATGGCCTGACGTACCTGAACAACCCCACTGCCACCACACATACTACAAGTTACCGGAGAAGTGCCGGCTTTAGCACCACTGCCATGACAAATATCACATTCTTCATGGGTAGGAATAGTGATTTTTTTCTTAATACCGCGAGCTGCTTCTTCCAGACTAATTTCAACATGGTACTGTAAATCAGCACCCTTATGATTTTGTTGCTGACGCCCACCGCCACCACCAAACATCTGGCTGAAAATATCACCGAAATCAAAGCTACCTGAAAAACCGCCACCATCGCCCATATTACCACTGACACCGGCATGGCCAAACTGATCATAGGCAGAACGTTTTTGCGGATCGGACAGTACCTCATACGCCCGCTGAACTTCCTTAAACTTTTCTTCCGCACTCTTGTCACCCTGATTACGGTCAGGATGATATTTCATCGCCAGCTTACGATAAGCTTTTTTGACTTCTTCATCCCCTGCAGTACGGCTTATTCCCAATACTTCATAAAAATCTACTTCAGTCATAATTTTATTCCAAACGTTTTTTAGGCAACCTGTTCTGTTGCAGCAGGCTGCCTGAAAAACAAAAGTGGATAATAGAAATGCAACCCATATATGGGCTGCATCTGTAAATACAAGAGCTTAATTAAAAGTTATTACAATTTAATATCACATACATCAGCTCTTTCCATATAATTTGTAGAAACTGAGGAAAATACAATCTTTTTATTTTTATCAATAAGATAAGTTGCAGGAATAGGCAGTTTATAAGTATTATCACTATTAAATAATTCTAAATCTGCACCCATATTTTTATAGATTTCACGAATATTTTCTTGCAGCGTGAAGACAAGTCCATACTTATCAGCAATTTCGTTACCTTTATCAGAAAGTATCCTAAATTCAAGATTATTTTGTACCTTTAAATCATGATTAAAATGAATACTTTGAGGAGAAATTGCAATAACCGTAGCACTATCAACAAGATTGTTATTTATAGCTTCTTGGTAATGTGTTAATTCCGCCATACAAAACGGGCACCAATTACCACGAAAAAAGCTAATTATAACTGCATTATGTTGTAATGTATCGTAGAGAGAAACAGGTAAACCTTCGGCATCTGGCAAGGTAAAATCAGGAGCGATATCACCAACTTTAAGAGCACGATCTTCTAAATTTTGCTCAATCATTTCTTGAAGTGATTGTCCAAACGCATTCAAAATATCAACGGGTATATTCTGCGCCATCTCTTTTTGTATAAGCTGAAGCTTTTCATTTAATTTAATCATTTTTTTCCTTTATTATGTATATATGTTTTTTGCAGCAACCATATAACCCTGAAACCAAATACCATCTTAATAAACCATTATCGGCATAAATTACTGCTTTTCACTGGTAATCGGCATTAAAGCATTCACATAATTCAGACTAATCGTGATCTGAACCAGATCAATACCGCTAATAGCGATTTTCATACGACTTTTAGGCATAGCATCCACCGGAATCCCATGCACTCGCCCTTGCAATGGCAATCCTTCAATACGTACTAGATCATCACGAATCAGTTGGCCAGTCAATTCCTGTATACCTTCCTGTTGAATATATATTAGGCTCCAGTAGGCTTCCATCTGCCGCTGAAATTCACTGTACGCACTATATGTGGATTCAAAATCCCGTAACACAGCAAACAACATACTATCTTGAGGTGCAAAGCGAGGCTGCATCTCTGGTTTCAGCAAACTAATCAATTGTTTTTGATTAACATAATCGGCACCACGACGCAGAGGGGAAGAAAACCAAGCGTAATGCTGCACGCCTAACCCAATATGTGGTTCAGACTGCGTACTCATCCGCACCCGGCCAGTGGGTTGCACCCTGAACAAACCAGCTAAACCAGCCTTATGCAACATTTCAGCCCAGGTACTGTTGGCATAAATCATCAGCTCACTGACCATAGTATCAATTGGTGAACCACGCTCACGTACCTTAATCTGCACATGCTCATTCTCATCCAGCTCAATATTATAATCGTATTGTGGCAAACGATCTGGATCATATTTACCCCGAACCTTCATTCTGGCAATACCAAAATCATACATCCAGTTCATAGCATGTTGATGAGGAAATGCTTCCGTAGCACTACGTGGTTGCTCCGGTAGAAAAAACTCCTCAATATCTTGAATACGTAAATTATTGGCCACATAAATTGATTCAAGTTTGGTTTCCGTACGCACAACTTCAAAAACCGGATTGACTTCCAGATACAAACTAATTGCCGGACGCAACTTACCTTCATCTAGACTGTAAGCAGCAATCCATTCAGGCGGTAACATGGTTATTTTGCCACCCGGATAATAAACCGTACTTTGATGCTCGAACACCCGTTTTTCTAAAGCACAATTCGGTAAAATCTCCAGTGAAGGAACCGCTATATGCAGTCCCAGCAACTTATTACCGTTCGGTAAATCCTGTAAACTGGCGGCATCATCTATCTCTGTTGTATCCAAGTCATCAATTGAAAATGCCTGAACTGCTGCATCTGCGACCGGTAAATCCGGTACCTGTGGTAAGGGATATTCTTCCTTATCCAACCCTTTAGGAAATTGAGCTAATAAAAAACCATCCAGAAAATATTCAGGTAAACTTGGCACAGCACCAACCGTACGCATTAAAGCAAAAACAGAAGTTTTCTGCTGATCAGCTGCTTTAGCTACCGCTTTATAAGTAAGACTTTGTTTGTCCGGTGCATGCAGAATTTGTTTAGCATCTGCTGCTATTTCAGCAGGTAACATTCCGGCCAGCAAATCCTGTACCCATGCATTAATCTGTGCTTCCTGCTGTTTTTTGCGTTCAATTGCTGCTAAAGCCTGCTGCAAATTTTCTTTAGGTGCTGCTTTAAAAACACCTTTCCCTTTTTTATAGAAATAAACAGGTACGGCATGTAAAGCAATTAAAATCGCAGCCTGTTCAATATCACTGACTTTACTGCCAAAATATTCACTAGCTGCTGCTTCTGCTGTAAATTCAGTCTCATGATCAACAGCTTCCCACAAAAGATCTACATCTATCTCAGCCGCCAATGCAGTGGCCATCTGTAAAAATTGTGTAGCATCCCCGTCAAATGACAGAAACACATGATTAGATTTTATTTTTGCCCTTTTTCCATGCTGTGTATTCACCAGAAAAGTAGCGCCATTTTCCTGTACCACCTCCGCAACTTTAAACTGTCCGGATTCTTCATAAAAAATATGTTTACCCATAACGCCTACTTAACCCAATTAAACCATTAACCCACTCACCAAACAGCATGAGAAATTTCTATTTGTTCGATTATAAACGAATGTTCAACAATTAAAGTTGACTACTTATGCTACAAAATTGTTTTTATCACATTTCAATGGTACAAATATTACGTGTTCAGATAGACAAAAATTTCCTGTTTAATTGTTTAAATACAGTTAACATACCTGAAAAAAAATAATTCTGGATAATTATTTTGCAACGGAACAATTACACTAATTTAATACAGCATATTAATCATTAATCCAGCATTATGCTTTAAAAGCAGTATAATAAACAATAGCAATTCTCTTAAAACTAAAATATAGCCCCCAAAAAAAACAATATTTTAGTATATATATATAATTCAAAATGTATTCAGAATTCATAGCGAAATACTGGATTTTATCTTTAAAAAAATAATATGCAATATAATTAACTATTAACAATATATCGACCTAAATAGGACATACTTCGCAACTAGATTTTACTTTATTTTAATATTATTAAAATATTATTCTAAATTTTATACATCTATTAAATCAGATTGTTTTTGATATTAATTAAACTGATTATTCAAATATTAATTATCTACCTAATCAATACAAGCTAAAATCAGGTAATATATTATTACATAAATTTTAAATTAATCATTAAATAACAATAAATTATATTATAACTGATAAATCTTCTTTTTATCCCTGATCAGTTTTCCCTACACAATATATCGTGATAATAAAATTATTAACATCATTAACAATTTTTCCAGTAGCAATTTTTGTTATAACAATTTTCAATCTCAGCTAATCATTCTCAGACACATAACAACTTATCCTTATGAATAGATTGCCATAACGACATCTGCAACGCTTTCATTCTGGTGAGTGTTACAATATCTACTAATCACCCGAAAAGATACTGGATATGAAAAAATTTAACCCCAAAAGCTACGAAGAAGCTTTAAAACAACTGGAAAAAATTACCGAATCCATGCAAAACAATGACTTGCCTCTGGAAGAAGCATTAGCTGCTTATCAGCAGGGGCAAGAACTGGTGCAATATTGCCAGCAAAAGCTTGCCGAAGTCGAACAAAAACTACAGGTATTTGATAACGGTGAACTAAAGGAGTTAAAACTCGATGCAGAGCAGTAAATTTGATATCTGGCAGCAACAAGCGCAAGCTCAGACAGAAATTACCTTATCCAGACTGTTGCCGTCAGAAAATCTGATTGATGCCGATCTCATTACCGCCATGCGTTACTGCACCTTAGATGGCGGAAAGCGTCTGCGCCCCATGCTGGTTTTAGCAGCCGCAGAACTGGGTAATCCAGATACCGATGCAGTTGAATATGCCCTGGCAGCTGTTGAATGTATGCATATCTACTCATTAGTTCATGATGATATGCCGGAAATGGATAACGATACGCTTCGTCATGGTAAACCAACCTGTCATATCCGTTATAATCAGGCTACAGCTTTACTGGTAGGCGATGCATTGCAAACCATGGCATTTACCTTTCTTAGCAACCCTACTGCCTTAAAACCTTCACGACAACTGCATATGATACAAACACTGGCTAAAGCCGCTGGCTGTCAGGGTATGGCTGGTGGACAAGCCATTGATCTGGCACATGTAGGTAAAAATATCGATCAGGTCAGTCTGGAACATATGCACCAGCTCAAAACTGGCGCCCTCATCCGTGCCTCAGTAGCATTGGGTGGACTGTGTTGTGAAGATATAGAGGATACTGCATTAACCGCTCTAGACCAGTATGCAACTAAACTAGGACTGGCCTTTCAGGTAATTGATGATGTCTTAGATTATGAGCAGGAAACCAGCATCTTAGGCAAAACTGCCGGTAAAGATGCTCAGGCAAACAAACCTACTTATGTAAGCTTAATGGGACTTGACCCAGCAAGACAGTATGCAAAAAACCTGATTGATCAATCCATTGCGGCGCTTGATAGATTCGATCAACGCGCAGCACATTTACGCGCACTGGCACAATTTGTTATCGACCGCAATTATTAGCCACAAACTAGCGTAACAAAAACAAAAAAGATATTGATAATGATATAGTTAAATGTTAATCAATTAAATTCGGAGGTAAATCTACAGATATTGGTTTACCTTTTAGTCATAAACATCTAAAAATGGATAGATATACCGAACTGGACTCCATTTGAAGAAACTTGATATGAATATACCGTTCAAGAAAAGGATAATATATTTTAAATAATATTGAGCAGAGAGAAGCAATATTAATAGTAGAAACATCATTATAAAAAATGAATATTTCCTTTTTAATGTAATAGATTTTGACAAATTTAAAATAGATTACTTCACTCATTACAAATATAAGTTCTTTCGACCAGAAAACTTTATAATTTATTTTATAATAGTAAAATATTAAATGATATTAATTATATTTTAGTATTTTACATCTCCAAGTAATGGTGCTGGATATGTAATTGATCTACTCTACTTAAGGCTTAAATAGTTCATAAACCGGTTTAATGCAAATAATATAATAGTCGTGATTATTACTCAATTTAATAAAAATTTCTCTGGGTTTAATGTTGGTAACCTACTGTATTTGAAATGTTATAAGCGATATATACAAGGGGATTTATTTTTGAAATATCGATAGGGCATATTTTATGCGAATTATGCCAAATAATCTTATTTAAATTTAATATATATTATGGTTTTCGACCAGATTACAGATATTGTCAGATAAGAGTTTGCATATGTGAGCAATAAATACAACTAAAACCAAACTAAAAATTATAAATATATTTTACAACTAAACGATAATTTTTTAAGAAAACATAAAATTAACGACCATAGTTATGTTGTGATTTATTAAACTATATTATCACAAAGATATATATGAATTTTGATGTAGATATTTACTTTTACATAATTAATAAAATTACATATTTTTCATAATGCAAAAATAAATTTATTATGCATAATAATTAATCCTATCTGTTTAATAACACTTTATCATAATAATATGCAGGCTTTTTCTCTTCTATAATTAAAAAGACTCTTTAGATAAAATAAATATCGAACTATCTTATCATTGTTAAAATTTTATTTTCCGAATAAATTAAAAAATCTTTGATTTAATAATATAAATCTTAATAAACAAGTACGGTTATTAGTATTATGCTGTTTATTAATAAATATTCTATTATAGAATTAATCATAGTGTTTAGAATTTATTTTATCGTCTTAATTCACTTTTAAATGCATATAATTACCTAAAAAACATCAATTTTTGGCGATACTAAAGACCATTATCAATCCCTATTAATAGTTAACTCTGACCTCTGTTTCCTACTTCCCAATTTAGCAATAATTCAAAAAAGCAGTTTTTCAGCTAACGTATTTTACGTCCACTTGCCCAATCGATTATTTGACTCGGCTGTTTCTGTCCACCGGTACGTCCCCCCACAATCATAACTTGCCGGCCAAATTGACGACGAACTTCTCGCTCACTACGACAGGCTCTTTTTCTGGCTCGGTTACAGGAAGTGGATACCAGCGCGGAACCGACAACCCGACATAAATAGCGCGCATTTGCTAGCGCTGGTACGCGTACCGCCAATGTATTACGATTCTGACCACGTAATACAGGTAAAATTTTTCCTTGCCGAGCTGGTAGTAACCATGTTTTAGCTGCTGGCCATTGTTGATTAATTTTCTGCACCTCTGACGGAAGTAATGGCATCAGCAATGATTGCAACTGCGAAAAATCAGCGCCAATGACTATTAAACCTTTATGTTGCGGCCGTTTTTTTAACGCAATCACACGACGCACGGCACGAATATGATCAGGCAGACAGCCCAAACCATAACTACTCTCAGTCGGATAGGCAACAAGTCCTCCACGACGTAAATGTGCACGTAAACGATGTAGAAATTGACCACTGGGGCGACTTGGGTGAGACATGGATAAATTTTCTAACAGATAAAGTTAATCATTATAATAACACTCACTATAGTTAAAATAATGCATTCTTACGCAGGAATACTTTCTAGATGATTACAGATGAACAATTGTTGCGTTACAGTCGCCATATTTTATTAGATGAACTGGACGTAGCCGGGCAGGAAGCTATTCTGGCAGGCCGAGTGCTGGTAATTGGTGCCGGTGGATTAGCTCATCCTGCGCTAAGTTATCTGGTTTCCAGTGGGGTACAACATATTACCATTGTCGATGATGACCGGATTGAACTCAGCAATTTATCACGCCAGTTCTGGTTTACGGACAGCGATGTTGGTCAGCATAAAGTATCAGTCTTAAGTAAGCGCTTGCATCAGCTTAATCCACAGGCACAGATTCAGCCGGTTGTGGCTAGATCCAATGCTTTACTGCTGCAACAGCTTATCGAATCAGTCGATCTGGTATTGGATTGTACGGATAATTATTTTTCCCGCAGCCTAATTAATCGTGTCTGTCTGCAATTGCATAAACCTCTGATTTCAGCTTCTGCACTGGTTTTCTCTGGACAACTGGCTGTTTATGATTTTCGTCATGGACAGGGTCCTTGTTATCAATGTTTATTTAGTGGTGAAATCAATGATCAGGCTGCCAGTTGCGCTAAACAAGGGGTATTTTCTCCACTACTGGGTATGATGGGATCAGCTCAGGCCAGTGAGGCATTGCAATTACTGGCAGGTATTCATCCAAACGGCTGTTGGTTACATCATTTTGATGCACGTCATTTTCAATGGCAGAAACTACGGCTTAGTGCCAATCCTTCTTGTAGCGTATGCAGTAAAAAAGCCTTATCCACAGACAATAGTGGATAAGGCTGTGGATAATTTTCTCATTTTTATTGAAAATCTGCCAATTTACGGTTTTGTCCGGCTTTCCAACCAGCAAAGGTTATAATCAATGCAGCAATTACCATTAACCATAATGACGGTAACCAAGAGTTGAGCATATCGTGTAAGGCACCCATTAACACCGGGCCAATTGCAGCCAGTAAATACCCGCATGTTTGCGCCATTCCGGATAACAAAACACCTTCTGTCATATTATTACTGCGTAAATTAAAAAACATCATACTCAGACAAAAAGCACTACTGATACCTAAGCCAAGTAATAAAACGGCAGGAAAATAACAGCTTCGCCATGGGGAAATAAGTAAAAATACAGCTGTTAACAATACAATGCCACACATTGCGCCCATCCATTGCTGCTGCTTTAATCTGGCAGCATAAATGGGAATCAGTAAATTAGCCGGTATCATTACTAACTGCATCATACCCAGCCAACCTCCGCATTCTGCTGCCGATACACCGGCTTTAGCTACAATTTGTGGTAACCAGCTTACAGTAGAATAGAACAAAAAAGATTGAAAACCCATAAATAGTGTAATCTGCCATGCCAACGGGTTAAGCCATAAATTAGTAGATACCGGATGAGTCTTCATTTCAGTTGGCTCAGTTGCGTGAGCAACCTTAAAAGGCAGCCACCAGACAATCATAGCCAGTAGTGCTGGTATCACCCAGATTAATAAGGCACCACGCCATCCCCATAGATTATGATGAGCCAGTGGTGCACTTAAGCCAGAACCTGCAGCACCTCCTACATTCATTATCAAAGCATAGAATGCCGTCACCAAACCAATTTTCATGGGAAAATAACGCTTAACCATACTCGGTATTAATACATTACCCACCGCAATTGCAAAGCTAAGCAATGCTGTTCCAATATATAATAGTGATAAACCGCCACCACAACGCAGTAATAAGCCCAGTGTTAATACCCATGTGGCAAAAAATAACATTTGTTCCGATCCTAATCGTGCGGCCAGTCGCGGAATAAATACAGAGAAAATCCCGAATGCGATTAACGGAACTGTGGTTAATAATCCAGCCAGAAAACCATTCAGTTGAAGTTGTAACTGAATACTCTGTAATAAAGGCCCCACGCCGGTAAGTGGTCCCCGTAAAACAAAAGCCAGCGCTATAATGGCGACAAATAAACTCAGCCTGTGCTGAGTAGTTGAGAGAGTGGCTGCGATTTTCATCAAATTACCAAGTATTGATTAGTCTTAATTTATTCAGCATAAAACTGATTTTAGCAGTAAAAATTATACTCCTATTCATGTTTATTCATAGAAATTCATCATGCCATCATTAATATAAAAATATTATCCAACAATTGCATATTAAACCGATATTTTGTAGCTTTGATTTTGTGAATCAATTGTCGGTACTTCTGTATTTTCGCTACTCGGGTAATGCTGTCCTGTTGATTATTCGTTATTTAATTATTAATTAAATACTTATTTTGTCTTAGAACTGAATTTAAATTTATTTAGGTAGTTATAAAATCTTTTCTACGCCAAGATTTGATTCAGACCGACTTCAATCAAATTTAGAATTATCCACAATCATTCTGCCTCCTTTGTTTTCCCTAGGCGAAAGCATCAATTGATTAATTCTTTTTTAATCTTATTTGTTCTGTTCATTTAGTAATTTCTATTTTTTAACCACTCATTGCTGTATTAATTATTTGCAATGACTACATATTAATATTTTGACTGATAAAATAAACATAGTTTTCGATTTTAGATTTTTATTATTTATAAATAAGTATTTATTATCGAAGTTGGCGCAATTATTTTTATAATATTAAACTTCAATAGCAACAAATAAATGACAGCTATTGGAATATATTATAATCGTTTCAACTTGTGATCAACACTTATCCACAGTTGCTATAAACGGATAATGACCAATCGGTTTTGATAAACAAAGATTAGCAGATAAAGAATAGAATCGGCACCATGGTTGATTTATTGTTATTTTTTTCCAAAAATATCTGGTCGTTGCTATATAAATAATGCATTTATACACATAGATTACTGACATAAACTTAATTCGCAATATTTCGTTTAATAAATTGAATCATTCCGAAGATTGTTAGCTCAATAATATTTTAGCTAATATCTAATATAAAGAATAAAAATAAAAGCATTTAGCCTATCGTTAATTCTTTTACATTAGAACAAGTGCATACTGAATATTATATTCATCATGTCAGCAACTTAGTAATCATCTGTCTGTGTCATCTTTTTTTCCATATCAATCAAAGCGCGACGAGATAAGGCCAGATTAGCACGTTTATTATCCAATACAGAATATAAATATAAACTACCCAATTTTCTCAGTGGTCTGATCAGATGGTAATGTTGCCCTAAAGTGATGAGAATATCATCAATTTCATCATTCAGCTCAAGCGTTTGCATAGTTTTTATTTTCGAACGAATCACTTCAGTACTGCTTACTGCTGCTACTTCTAAATCAAGCTTAATAGTACTACTGCCTGCCATCAGCATACCGTTATCATAGTCAACTACCGCAGCGGCTAATGCTCCTTCAACATTAAGTAATTGTGCCACGATTGCCTGATAATTCATTTATTTGCCTTTAATTCTAAATACTATATAAATTATAATACATATGCAACTTCTCTACCCAGTATAAAACAAAAAATATTTACTTTGATAATGCTTTAATTTTCTCAGGCAACCTGAGGCAAAGCATGAAATGCAGAGGGTAAATATTTGTTGTTTGGAAATGTTACCCATTCATAAGCTTGTGGATCAGCCAATAATTTACGTAATAATGCATTATTAATTGCGTGTCCAGATTTATGTCCGACAAAAGAACCAATTATAGGATGTCCCAGGGTATATAAATCACCAATTGCATCAAGAATTTTATGCCGAACAAATTCATCGGGATAGCGTAATCCTTCCTGATTTAATACATCCAAATCGTCAATTACAATGGCATTACTGAGATTCCCACCTAATCCCAAATTATGACTGCGCATCAGTTCCACTTCCTGCATAAAACCGAAGGTTCGGGCGCGCGATATTTCATCAATATAAGACTGGCTAGCAAAATCAATTTGAAAGGTCTGATTGCTGCGATTAAATACCGGATGATCAAAGTCAATAGTCAATGTCACCTGAAAACCATCATAAGGAGTAAATTTTACCCATTTATCACCTTCCTGCAGCATCACGGCTTTTTTAATGCGTAAAAACCGTTTTTCAGCATTTTGATCAATAACTCCTGCATCCTGTAATAAATAAATAAATGGCAAACTAGAACCATCCATAATCGGTATTTCCGGTGCATTCAGTTCTACCAGAATATTATCAATTCCATAAGCAGCAAAAGCTGACATGATGTGTTCAATTGTTCCTATTCTGATGCCATCAGTAGTTACTACAGTGGAAGAAAGACGAGTATCGTTAATCAGATCTGGGGTCAAACGAATAATACGACTTTGTTCACCCTCAAGATCTGTACGACGAAACATAATGCCACTATTAGCTACAGCCGGATAAAGTCCGAGATGTACCCGTTCACCAGAATGTAGTCCCACACCGGTTACATTTATTTTATTAGCTAATGTACGTTGAAGCATTTATTCGTCCTTATCAATTCAATCATTTAAATGCAACTACTATATTAGCGAATTTACATGGTAAGAGTAATAAATTTTAGCTAATTGGGGATAAATTGGATCTATAATGATTTAAATCCAGAAAATTATACACAGGGTTAATATTAACCACCAAAGTTATCCACATAATCCACAAAACACTCCCAAAACAAATTCAGCAGTTATCAACAGGCAATAGCATGAAATATAATGGATTTTAGAGTTATCCACCGAATGTATGGCTTCGTCTCTGTCTTCATCCATTTATTATTAATTCTATTATTAGAAAAACAATTTAAACTTCGATATGTTTACGTATCATGGTAACAACAACAATCGAACCATTCACCTGAAACAAAATATCCCAGTCATACAGATTCATTACAAAAATTTTGTCTTTATGGTGTTGATGAACAGGACGAGGATCCTGTGCCAGACTTTGGCTAACCAATTGATAAAATTCATCATTGAGAAAAAAATCTTTTAACTGTTGAAGAGCTTCAGCAGACCAATCAACTTGTAAAAGTTCTCTGGCTTGTGCATAACTACCCGCTGCATGTGTTTTCGCTTCTACAAACGGTAGGTATGGTTTGATATCAATAACTGGTGTCTGATCAAGTAAATCAATTCCACTGACATAGATAGATACAGTATCTGCAATAATGATTTCTTCCAGCTTCAGTAATGACAAGCCTAAATGATTAGGACGATGTGGACTGCGAGTAGCAAAAACCCCCTTTTTTTCTTTTCCACCCAGTTTAGGAGGGCGAATCAGTGGTAACCAGCCATCGTTAATTGCACCATGAAAAACAAACTGTACCCAAATGTAATCATATTCTTCTAAACCTCGAACACAATCGGCATTGAATGTTGGTAATAATTCGATACGAGCTTGTGCAACTGGCACTAAACCAGGTTGTCGAGCAAGACCAAATTTTTGTTTATAAGGTGAATGCACATAACCAATTGGTTTAATTAACCATTGCTGTTTATTTATTTCGGCAAAATCATTCATAGCTACGTTTTTAATGTCTAAATATATTACTATTGTACGATATTATTCACAGGTAATTTGTAGATAAGCTGTGAATAATATAATCATTGCCATGACCTATTGTTATGATTATTTTTTTGCTGAAGATGAAAATTAAGCTTTAATAAATACAATATTTTGTCGTAATAAGATGAATTTTCTATATATTTATTTATGACAAAATATATGATTAGGGTTGTTCTATTAAAATTGATTAAACAATAAATATCAAAATAATTATCAGAATACAGGCTTTATTTTTGAGGAATTTTTTATTAAGTTTTAATTTTTTCAAAAATAACACCTGAATAATAAAGTTAACTATGACAGATATTAAGATGGCTGCCTCTGCAATACAATTATCTATTGATTAATTTAGTAGCTTAAAAATCAACTACATTTGCATAATCTTTATTTTGTCACCAAAACTGAACTTTTAAACTAATTATCCATTCTGAAATGGGCGGCACAGTGACAGAGTTAAAAACCTCTACATTACTGGTTACTTAGATCTGAATAAAAATCTCTGTTTAAGATCGATAATTGTGCAGTAAAAAATATTTAAATTAATTTTATGCATTGTTGTCTATGGATAAATAGAAAAATGGGCAAATTAGCTGTTGAAGTCCATCACTATAATTTATACATTGGTTGATAGATTCACAATTGTCTAAGCATTTGTTAAAAAGACTTACTTTCTATTTCAGCTTAGCAAATGGAAATCTTTATCCAGATTAATATCTGCAAATTAATTTCCAATCGATTACTGATCAAATGTGAAATTTTTTGGTTTAAAGAAATTATTTAATACAGTCAATACATAGTCCTACTTTCTCAATTATGAGAAAACTAAAGTTATCCACAGTGAATTGGCATAATACAGCTATCCATTTTAATTAGCGGATAAAGTGCTCATTACAGCAGATTACTGTAAGTTCTGTTAATATAAAAGGTTGATTAGAAAATTAAACAGGCATTTAAATTCATAAACTATTGATTTTATAAATTTAAATGATTAATTGTCGGCAAACTATTTGCTTATTATCGCTTAGATAAGCAGGTAATGAATAATCTAAAGGTGGACTTAGATGAAAGTAATGGTAGCGGTAAAGCGTGTCGTGGATTACAACGTCAAAGTGCGGGTAAAGGCTGATCAATCTGATGTCGATATTGGCAATGTGAAAATGTCAATGAATCCATTTGATGAAATTGCTGTAGAAGAAGCTGTACGGTTAAAAGAGGCAGGTAAGATCAGCGAAGTTGTGGTGATTTCGCTGGGAGTAAAACAGTGTGAGGAGACCCTACGCACGGCACTGGCTATGGGTGCTGACCGTGCCATTCATATAGAAACTGATGAACAGTTACAGCCATTGGCCGTAGCCAAACTATTACATGCTGTTGCTCAACAGGAACAGCCTCAATTGCTGTTATTAGGTAAGCAGGCGATTGATGATGATGCCAATCAAACGGCACAAATGCTGGCTGCGTTAATGTCAGCTGCACAGGGAACCTGTGTCAGCAAAGTAGAACTTCATTCTGATGAAGTTCTGGTTACTCGTGAAATTGACGGTGGTCAGGAACAGCTAGGACTAAAATTACCTGCAGTAATCAGTGTTGATCTGCGTTTAAACGAACCACGCTACATTAAATTGCCCAATATTATGCAGGCAAAGAAAAAGCCACTGGAGAAGAAATCTGTGGCTGAGCTAAATGTTGATATTCAGCCTCGATTGATTCAATTAAAAGTGGCTGAGCCAAAAGCACGTACAGCCGGCATTAAAGTAGCAGATGTGGCTGAGCTGGTATCCAGACTGAAAAATGAAGCAAAAGTGATTTGAGGAGATAACCGTGACTGTATTGATTATTGCCGACCACCAACAGCAACAGCTAGATGAAGCTACTCTGCATGCGGTAACAGCAGCAACACAACTGGGTGAAGTAGACATACTGGTAGCCGGATACAATATAAATGATGTTGCTATTCAGGCTCAGCAAATTATTGGCGTGCGAAAAGTGCTCATTGCTGAGGCGATTGAATATGATCATGGATTGGCAGAAGCTGTCGCTCCTTTGGTGGTGCATTTGGCTGAAAAGTATAGCCATCTAATTGCAGCAGCAAATAGTGCTGGTAAAAATCTGTTACCGCGCATTGCTGCTTTACTAGATTGTGCACCGGTTTCTGAAGTGACGGAAATTATTGATGCTAATACCTTTGTACATCCTGTCTACGCTGGTAATGTATTGCAAACCGTGCGCTGTGAACAATCTCAGCAAATATTGACTATCCGCACTACAGCGTTTACTCCGGCTGAAGCCAATGGCGGACAGGCTGAATTGGAAACAGTGACATTTGCTGAACCACAACAGCTTAGTCGCTTTATTGATCGTACTCATACCCATTCAGATCATCCGGAATTAACCACTGCTAAAACCATTGTCAGCGGGGGTAGGGGATTGGGTAGCGCGGAAAATTTTGCTAATCTGCTCAATCCTTTAGCTAATATCCTCAATGCTGCTATTGGAGCTTCGCGTGCAGCTGTAGATGCTGATTATATTCCAAACGAATATCAAGTAGGGCAGACCGGTAAAGTTGTTGCACCTGAGTTATATATCGCAGTCGGTATATCTGGCGCGATTCAGCATCTGGCCGGTATGAAAGACAGTAAAGTAATTGTAGCGATCAATAAAGATGCTGATGCACCTATCTTTAATGTTGCTGATTATGGCTTGGTTGCAGATCTTAATACTGCCATTCCTGAGTTGATACAACAATTGAAAATAGCTGTGTCTTAACATACTAAAATGTTTCACGTGAAACATAATGGTAACTTTCTTGCTACATGTATTTTATCGCTTAAATTAAGTTGCTGTGCTTGTCTATTGATAGAAAAGTTATGTTGATTTACTATTTTGACCTAATCGGTAGGTCGTAGTTAGTTACAGATGAAATTGTTTGAAAATCTGATTGGCACAGCAGTTTTATCTGATGGTTTTGCATTGATTTTAGGGAGAGTCTGCCAATGAACCGTCTTCACGATCCAAAAATATATTCATTTGCTTCCGATAATTATTCAGGTATCCATCCTAAAATTCTGGCTGCTCTGAATACTGCTAATGAAGGGCATCAGTCAGCTTATGGTGCTGATGTATACACGGCAGCGTTGCAGGATAAAATAAAGCAACTATTTGGTGAACAGGCACAGGCATATCCTGTGTTTAATGGTACTGGAGCCAACATTATTGCTTTGCAATCGTTGCTTCCTCGTTGGGGAGCCGTTATTTGTGCAGAAAGTGCCCACATTAATTGCGATGAAGGAAATGCACCAGAATATCTTGGCGGAATGAAATTATTTTCAATTCCAACAGCGGATGGCAAACTAACGCCTGAACTGGTCGCCAAACAGGCATGGGGCTTTGGCTTCGAACACCGGGCACAACCAGCAGTGGTGTATATCAGTCAGACAACAGAGCTGGGTACTTGCTATACTGTGCCGGAAATTAAGGCTTTAGCTGATTATTGTCATCAACATCATATGAAGCTTTATCTGGATGGTGCTCGTCTGTCCAATGCCTTAGTAACTCAGAATACTGATCTAAAAACCATGATCACAGCCACTGGTGTGGACATGCTTAATCTAGGTGGAACTAAAAATGGTTTGTTGCAGGGCGAGTGCATTATCGCCATGCATGGTGAACAACAGGAGGCTATGCCATATTTGCGTAAAATCAATGCTCAACTTGGTTCTAAAATGCGCTATTTATCAGCACAATTCTTGGCTTGGTTTGAAGACGATTTATGGCTGCAATTAGCGCAGCATAGTAATGCGATGGCTACGCGACTGGCTAATGCATTAGCGGATATAAAAGAAATCTCCATTACTCAAAAAACTGAAGCAAATGCAGTTTTTGCCATCGTACCCAAAGCTATTTGTGAACGGCTGCATGAGCAATTTCATTTTTATGACTGGAATGAACAAATTCAGGAAGTTCGCTGGATGACCAGCTTTGATACTACTGCAGAGCAGATTGATACTTTTGTTGCAGCGATCCGCCAGTCTATAGCAACATCATGAGTGTAGAGCAGTTTACGACTTTAGCAGCTCCAGTAGAGGCAGAGTTTAAAGATAAAGGGAGTCGCTTTCTGGCATTTGCTTATCCGGTACAAACGGAAACGGCAATCAGGCAAGAAGTATTACATAAGCGGGAACAGCATCATAAAGCTCGACACTGGTGTTATGCTTGGCGCCTTGGGGTAGATGGTAATCGATTTCGTGCTAATGATGACGGCGAACCTGCCGGAAGTGCTGGCCGACCAATACTAGGACAAATTGATTCTGCGGAATTAACTAATGTACTGGTTATTGTGGTACGCTATTTTGGCGGAACCTTGTTAGGTGTGCCTGGCTTGATTCATGCCTATAAAACAGTAACGGCACTGGCTTTGCAAAGCGCTGAAAAAATACAACAGGATGTTTGTCGACAGTTACAGCTTAGTTGTGATTATGCCCATCTGCATGAAGCTATGCGCTGGTGTAAACAACAACAAGTAACCATACTGTCACAAGATTTACAACAACACTGTCAGCTGGAAGTTTCGGTACCTTTAGCTCGCTTTCAGAGTGGTTTGGCTGCCTTACAGCAACTTCGCACTATTAATGTTAAACTCATTGAATGATTCCTAGAAATTAATTAATCATCACGCAGGACAAAATTCTTTCAGGACAAATTATATACAAAGGGGTAAGCATGAAATTACTGGTTATAGGTAGTGGCGGACGCGAGCATGCACTGGCCTGGAAACTAGCTCAGTCGGATAAAGTAGAAATAGTCTTTGTAGCACCGGGAAATGCTGGAACAGCCCGAGAAAATAAACTGTGTAATATTAATCTGAGCGACCATCAGCAGCTTATACAGTTTTGTTTCGAGCAGGAAATCGATTTTACCCTCGTTGGACCCGAAGCACCATTGGCTGCCGGTATTGTGGATGATTTTACTAAAGCTGGACTGGCAATATTTGGTCCAAGCAAATATTGCGCTCAGTTAGAAAGTTCGAAAGATTTTGCCAAAGCGTTTATGACCAAACACGGCATTCCAACAGCTGCCTATGCTACATTTAGTAATGCTCAAGAGGCTCATCAGTATATTGAACAAAAGGGTGCGCCCATCGTAATCAAGGCTGACGGACTGGCTGCTGGTAAAGGGGTTATTGTAGCGATGACACCAGACGAAGCCCATCAAGCGATTGACAGTATCTTACTGGATAATAGTATGGGTAGTGCCGGTGCCAGAGTCGTAATAGAAGATTATCTGCGGGGAGAGGAAGCAAGTTTTATCGTTATGGTTGATGGCGAGCATATACTGGCGATGGCCAGTAGTCAGGATCATAAACGTTTACTGGATAATGATGCTGGTCCTAATACAGGCGGTATGGGTGCCTATTCCCCGGCTCCAGTAGTGACGCCTGCAGTACATCAACGTGTGATTGATGAAATTATTAAACCGACCGTACAGGGAATGCTGGCAGCAGGACATCCTTATCGAGGATTCCTCTATGCTGGCTTAATGATTGATGAAACCGGTGCACCATATACTATCGAATTTAATTGTCGATTTGGTGATCCTGAAACACAGCCAATAATGTGCCGCCTACAAACTGATTTTGTGGATTTATTACTGGCTGCTTTGGCTGGTAAGCTTAATGAAACAAATGCGGTATGGTCTGAGGAAATTGCTGTGGGCGTTGTACTGGCAGCATCAGGTTACCCTTATAGTCCACGGCGCGGAGACATAATTGATGGTGTCGATCTGGCCAGTGAGAACGGAAAAATTTTTCATGCCGGCACATCATTTAATGCTGACAAAAAACTGATTGTCTCGGGTGGGCGAGTGTTATGTGTTGTCGGTATGGGTCAAAATGTTGCTGAGGCACAGCAGCAAGCATATGCAGCTTTAGAACCCATTAAGTTTAAGGGAATGCAATATCGAAACGATATCGCTGCTAAAGCATTGAAATAAACCACTGCAATAAATTAGATTGACCAGTCAGTCATTTGCCAGCAACCATCCCATAGTTGCCATTCCAGTCTGGCTGCTGTCAAAAAACCTTGCAGCATAGAATGAGCTATTGCAGTATCGTTTTCTGATGCCATACGATCAGCAATAGCAATAGCTATTTCGCAGTCGCGACAATACTCGGGACAGTTATACGCCTCAATCCAACGCAAGTAGGGATTGGTGTGAATATTTTTATGGGACAATAACTGTTTACCTACCTGTTGATAAATATAAAAACACGGTAATATACTGGCAATTATCACTGGTAAAGGTTTTGTAGCCAGCTGCTGATAGAGAAAAGCAGTATAGAATAAACAGCTTGGAGTCTGTTGTGTGACCATCTCTTTATGTTGTAATAAATCCTGTTGTAAACTTTGTTCTGCCTTAATGGTTTCAGTACTGAAACGGCGAAATTGCTGGGCATCATAGTCAGATGGGCATTTTGCAGCAATCAGATTCATAATCTGACTATAATGCTGCAAATACAAAACATCTTGTTGTAAATAAAAAATAAAATTTTCCTGTGGGAGAGATCCATCACCCAGAGCACGAATAAAAGGTAACTGCATTATCTGCTCCAATATGGGATCAACCAACTTTCTGGCTGAGTAACTCCACCAATTCGGGTTAACGGCAAGGATATCCGTAATCATAGTAATATCAAATGAAGAGTGATAAAAACAAAGATATTAACATTGCCAGACAGTAGACAAAATATTACCGATCGAAATGCGGATCCAGCTAAAAGCCTACTATTTTACTAACAAGGTAGAAGTGAATTTTAGTGATTTTATGAAGGTTATCATTGTTACCAAGCTAAAAGACTAATAGAGAATAGATCGGAATTTTATTCACAATGATATGATGGAACTAGCCTATGGTTAAAAAGATATCCACAAAATTTGATTAAAAGTACACGCAATCAATCTAATGTGAATAGATTTCTGCTAATTTGGCAACCTCAAAAATATTATATA
The DNA here is from genome assembly GCA_946481965.1 of uncultured Neisseriaceae bacterium. Lineage (GTDB taxonomy): Bacteria > Pseudomonadota > Gammaproteobacteria > Burkholderiales > Neisseriaceae > Snodgrassella. The sequence continues at coordinate 42,145 of CAMLPN010000008.1, forward strand.
ATGGTGTTTGAAGATAGTGCTTATTTCAAAACACTTATTTTTTGTGGATAAATTAAGAATAATAGATCAATATTTTATTAATAGTCGAAATAAGCCTATTATTTCAGCTAAACTCATCGCGCTATCTGCGATTGAACTAAAATAAATTAATAAGATCACTAAAAATAAAAATCAATATGGTTTTTAAATTTATAGTAAAACCTTTAGACTAAAGTTTTTAGCAGTAAATAATATATATTTTTTAGTAAATTCTTAAGCAATATTGTGGATAATTAGGTGAGCTACTATTTATAAATTAGCTGATTCATTTGATTTGCATTTACTGTATAGAAAATTTCCAGTCTCATAATTAATCATATTCATACTTTTATAGCTGACCATTAAATATGAAATCCACAATAAAAAATATCTATCCACTACAAAAATCTTCAGATACCATAGACAAAGATGTATACAAATACAAAAACTGAGCAATTAATATCGATTATAACTTTGTCCACAGATTAAAGATAAAAATATTATTTTCAGAAAATTCAAATACAGATAATTAATCGTTTTACTTAATGAAAAATATTTGCCGAATATCATATAGCCATAGTCATTTTGCTCTTTATTAATGGGTTAATTAAATCAAACCTGTTTATCCACAATAATAATATTTTTTGCAAAAAACCTAAATTAGTTATTACAATATTAATTCTGTACTTATTGGAGTGCCTATCTTTATAAATAAATTTATACAAAATTAATAAAGTAGTGTGGATAACTTTATTATATTCGTGTAAATTTAACATTACATAGCAGAAAGCTTTTTTAAGAACATCCGCGGATATGATGTAGTGGTAGCATAACTGCTTCCCAAGCAGTTCGGGCGGGTTCGAATCCCGTTATCCGCTCCAATGATTGATCGTATCATTTTAATTATTAAGAAGAAAATAGCTTGTTTTGGTATGATAAGAAATAGAATATAAAAAAAGAATAGGAATAAAATTTGCAAATAAAAATCATCGTATAACATCGTGGTGAATTTATTTTCACGGCTTTCTATTTTCAAAGACATGTTATTCAAATATGTATATATAGGGAATAAAGCTTGAGAAATATGACCAAAAGAATTTGGCAGAAAACACCCGATATTTCCATGCAGTCGCTAAGGTGTACAAATCATAATAATATCAGATCATGCTGCTTATCTGTAGATAAATATATTAACTGACTGAAATAGAAAATTAACATATCATAATTTGAAGATTATTTTGATGGGTATGATGATACATAAAACAAAATAAAGCAAAATAAATTTTTCAATATTAATCAGTATGATATAACTGGTCAGAGAATTAAATTCTGACTATAAAATAGCAAGTGGTTAATTATGAGTTAGGTTAATTATTAAGTTAATCATTAGAAAATGTACACTGTTCTACGTTAACAAATCATCTTTGTGCATAAGTATATGTTGTCAAAATATGGAAAATTCTCATTGCTAATGATTAATGTATTCAGGCATTTCTTATTATACTTATAATTTTTTCTATATATATTAAAATACCAAGTAAAATCTTTAACTTGTTAGTTAAATATGAATTTAACTTTTATGAATTGATTAAACCATATCTAGAATTGGTATGGCGATTTTTATTGCTACTTTTCAGCCAATCTACTATATATTATCAATCATCGAGTAGCTACTTTTTCAGAATTAACCAAGCTTATAGCTAAATCAATTTGCTTGTTGATTTTCTGTGTATAACTATTTTCTATTGTAGTGGAATAAAATTGTCTGTGTTATATAACCATTAGTTAAATAATAGTTTTACCCTAATTTTTTCTCTGGATGAAAAATAGAGCTGACCAAATATAATGCTGAGGGGATAATCATCGCTATATATTGGTAATAAAAAATGATTAAATAATGTTTTATTTAGTAAACAATAATTGAAAAATATTAATTAAATTTATTACAATATAGCTACATTGTATTTTTTTTATTATATTTTGTCAATAATATAATTAAATTGATTTTAAATGTATGATTTTTCGGATTTATTTGTGTTAAATAAAATTAGTATGCAAATGAAAATGATATTAGCAGTATTGATAATTAACCAAGGGTGTTGTTTATAATATGGAATTGATAAATAAAATAACAGGTGTTTTTCCTGAGCGTTCTTTAAAAGTAAATAAGCTGAAAAATGAAGCTAATTCACGACAAATAGTAAGAGTATTCGGTATATTTTTTTGCTTATTATTAGGGATATATTTAGCGGTGGATAATTATCCAGATTTGATTGATGATTATAAAATATCTCGCAATCCAATTGTTGTCGATCATGAGGTTAGTGGTGAATGCAGGGGTCGACGCATGATTACTCATTGTTCCGTAAAAATTAATAAGGTTGGTGGTGGTATTATTAAGAAAGATTTTTCTTTTTTGGGAAATAGCAAAAGCTATCATGTACAAGTCATAGCTTCCGCTGATAATCCATCGTTAATGACACTGGATTTAGCGATTAAAACTATGTTTAATCGATTTTTGATTGTTACGGCTCTTATACTAGCAATATTATGGGCGATTTGGTTAATGGTTGATCTATTATGCAGGGCACGTAATTCCGCAAAAATTATTGATGAAATAAATGGACATAAATTGAAACCAGTTAGCGTTCCGGTTAAGCTTAAATTTCTTCAGACAATAACAATAGCAATATACAAGGGAAAAGATACACAGGGTAAGAATAATAAATATTCAGCTACTTTTAATTCTAAAACAGATGGTGGTCCTATTGTACTCAAGCAGCATTCAAAAAAGAAATACGATGTTTTAGGTGTAGTCAGCGATAATAATCCTACACCTATTATTCTTGATGAAAATTTTTCCCGTTGCGATTTTACAGATGAAGAGATTCGCAGAATCAGTGAAATTTTGCAAAAAGGATAAATATTGCTCACAGGCAATATGAACTTGTTACCAATTTTTAAATATTATCTGTTGTTTGAGGTAAAAAAGGGCGAAAATTACGCCCTTTTTTATTAATCATCACCAATATTTAAAATTTAACTGCTAGATTGTTTTGTAAACATTATGAGTGAGGCAAAGCAAAATCTATTAATTCATTTATATAGAGATTTTTTATTTAGAAAATAATGATTAATAAATTTGTGCACTATATGCCATTGAATTTAAACGTTCTTTTAGTAATGCTGAAACACAGCCAATAATATGCCTTCTATAAACTGATTTTGTGGATTTATTACTGGCTGCATTGAGTTGGTAGATTTAATGAGACTTAGGCAGTTTGGGCAGGGGAAAAAATACATTACAATAAATGCTCTAAGTATTTCGGGATTGGTTTTATCCAATCGACTAATCTGTACAGCATTAGCGTATAAATTTTTTTCCTGACATTCATTATTTAGTCTGATTTAACCTGTACAAAACCATTTTCATCAATTTCTACCACATAATGAGCAACTGAGTAATGTTCATCTTCTAGACAATATCCATCTTTCAGACGAAAACGCTGCTTTTTCAGCGGACTGGCTACCCATAACTCATTTTCATGTTCACCAATAATCCCCCGAGAAAGCACACTGGCATTGGCAAAAGGATCAATATTACTGATCGCATAAAGCTCATCACTATTGTAAGGGCGAAAAATCGCCACATGCTCTTTTCCAACTAAAGCGCATACCCCTGTTTCAGGTAAAATATCTTCAAGTTTACAAACTGTAATCCATTGACTCATAGTTTATTCTCCTAATATAGCTTGACGTTCTTCAAAGGTAGCTGGTCGATGCTGTTGCCGTTCAGCTACAAATTGGACATTATCGTCACGCTTAGGACTATTAATAAAATGAGCAAATCGAATTTGGGCTTCAGGGCTATCAACAGTTTCTTTCCATTCACATACAAAAAGCTTACGAATGCGAGCCATCTCTTTTTCGAGTTCGTCATTGATGCCTAATTTGTCATCAATAATCACACTACGTAAATAGTCCATACCACCTTCAAGGTTTTCAAACCAGACTGAAGTCCGTTGTAATTTATCCGCTGTACGAATATAGAACATCAGAAAACGATCTAAATAGCGAATAAGGGTTTCTCTATCTAGATCTGCGGCTAACAGATCAGCATGGCGTGGTTTCATACCACCATTACCACAAACATAAAGATTCCAACCCTTTTCCGTTGCAATAACGCCAATATCTTTTCCCTGCGCTTCAGCGCATTCACGGGTACAGCCTGAAACCCCGAGTTTAAATTTATGAGGTGCCCGAATACCTTTATAACGATTTTCTAATTCGACCCCTAAACCGACACTATCGCCAACCCCAAAGCGACACCAAGTACTACCTACACAAGTTTTTGCCATACGTAATGCTTTGGCATAGGCATGACCACTTTCAAAACCGGCATCAATAAGTTCTTTCCAAATAGCCGGAAGATCATCTTTTTGAGCACCAAATAAACCTATACGTTGTGAACCAGTAATTTTTGAGTAGAGATGATATTTTTTCGCAATCTGTCCGACAGCAATTAATCCTTCTGGAGTAATTTCACCACCAGCACTACGAGGAATAATGGAATAGGTACCATTTTTCTGGATATTACCTAAAAAGACATCATTACTATCTTGCAAAGGTACAAGATCGGGCTTGAGAATATAATTGTTCCAACATGAAGCTAATATTGAACCAACCGTTGGTTTACAAACTTCACAGCCATAACCTGTACCATGTTTTTTAATCACTTCATCAAACGAGGTTAATCCTTCAACCCGTATTAAATGGAAAAGTTCTTGGCGGGAATATTTAAAGTGCTGGCAAAGCGCATGACTAACCTCGATACCTTGTTTTGCCAGTTCCAGATTAAGAATTTGTGTCACCAGTGGAATACAACCTCCACACCCCGTACCAGCTTTTGTTTCTGCTTTAATCGCAGCAACAGTATGACAACCGGCATGAATAGCCTGAACAATCTTCGCTTTTGTGACATCAAAGCAAGAACAAATTTGTGCAGTATCGGGTAACGCATCAGCACCTAATGCAGGCTTAGCACCGGCATGAGAAGGTAAAATTAGACAATCAGGGTGCTCAGGTAAATCCATATTATTGAGCATCAGCTGCAATAAATTACTATAATCTGTTGTATCGCCTACTAAGACCGCACCTAATAGTTTTTTATTATCATTAGATACTACTAGTTTTTTATAAACTGGTACATTTTCGTCCAAATAAACATAACTTCGGCAGCCGATAGTTTTGGCTTTCGCGTCACCGATACTACCAACATCCACGCCCATTAACTTGAGTTTGGCGCTCATATCGGCGCCTTCAAATTTAGCACTTTCTCCGATTAAATGGGCTGAGGCAACTTGGGCCATTTTATAACCTGGTGCTACTAAACCAAATACTCTGCCTTCCCAACAAGCACACTCGCCAATGGCATAAATATCTGGATCCGAGGTTTGACAATAATCATTGATCACAATGCCACCGCGAGCACCTATTTCCAGTTCACACGCTTTGGCCAATTGGTCGTTAGGTCTGATGCCAGTTGAAAAAACAATAAAGTCAATTTCAAGTGATGAACCATCCGCAAATTGCATAATTTTGCCAGACGGTGTATGAATAATTTCTTGGGTATTTTTACTGGTATGAACCCCTACGCCCATCTCTTCGATCTTTCGACGCAGCTGGTCGCCACCCATCGCATCCAGTTGCTCTGCCATGAGTACCGGTGCAAATTCAACAACATGGGTTTGAATACCCAGATTTTTAAGTGCACCGGCAGCTTCCAGCCCCAGTAAACCACCGCCAACAACCGCGCCGGTTTTACAGTGATTAGCACACTCACGAATTGCATCAAGATCTTCAATAGTTCGATAAACAAAACAATCTGCTCCATCAGCACCTTTAATTGGTGGTACCCATGGGTAAGAACCAGTGGCAATAATCAATTTATCATAGGAAACAATTCGACCAGTTTGTGAATGGATCTCTTTTCGCTGGCGATTAATTAAAATGGCTCGTTCATTGAGTAAAACATTGATATTATTTTCTTCATATAACCCTTCACGTACCAATGAAAGTGCTTCAGCGGTATAGTCTGAAAAGTAAGATGAGAGATGAACACGGTCGTATGCTATACGTGGTTCTTCACAAAAAATAGTAATATTGAATTGATTAGACTGCATTTTATCGATAAGCTCTTCAATAAAACGGTGTCCAACCATCCCATTACCAATGATAACAAGATTGGTTTTACTCATAATAAGCTCCAATTTTATTTTAATTCAATACTTTAATTTATAACTAATTGTTATTGTATGTAACTTTGTCAAGAATATAATTATCCTCAAGGATTACCACTTTAGTAGTAGTAAATATAATAATATTTAAAACAATGAATTATGTAATAACGCTATTTAAATTAAATTAAATTAATCGATAGATTCCAGTAAAAATATTAAATTTATCGGCATCTAATCATAAAAGATGAAATTAACATCGGTATGATGCTTATGTGTGACAGGGCAGAAATATTAAGAGTAAACCATAACAAGGAACATAGGTTATGGTAGTATTCAAAGCTAAAAAGACTATTCCATTCGAAATGATAGAAGAGTAAGCGATGGAAAAAATCAAAAGCTCAATACTGCTTATTGATGATCAACCCATGTTAAGAAATGGGGTTAAACAGACAATTAATACCGCCAGTTTTTTTGAAGTAATCGCCGAAACTGGCTCAGGAACAGAAGGCATTCAACTAGCTGAAAAACTCCATCCGGATATTATTTTACTGGATATCAATATCCATGATATTAATGGCTTAGAGATTTTAAGTTACCTACGTGCAAGAAATATCTCAAGTCGAATTATCATATTTACAGTATCAAATACCAAAGAAGATATCATCACTGCATTTAAAAACGGTGCGGATGGCTATTTGTTAAAAGATATGGAACCAGAAGATTTTATTAAAGCCTTAAAAGATATTTCGGAAGGTAAAATCATCATGGATGAAGCAATTTCACATATTATTCTTAATTGTATGCGTTATGACAGAAGTCAGGTAGTCAACCAAACTCATGATATTAGTTTACTTACACCAAGAGAACACGAAATATTTCATTTATTAGTTCAAGGATTATCCAATAAATTAATTGCTAATGAGTTAGGTATTGTTGAGAGTACGGTAAAAGTTCATATAAAAAGGATTTTTAAAAAATTGAATTTTAAATCACGTATGGAAATGACAGTATGGTATTTACAAAGAAAAAAATAACTTTATTGACGAATTGATAATGGATGGTCTTACTTACGTACAAACTGGTTAACAAGATTTGAAAATACCAATCGAGATAATAAAATATCCTTCCACCTAACTATTTAAAAATTTAGCAATATCTTTCAAATCACTTAATTGGCTATAAAGATAAGAAAATAAAGATTAATATAAGGTTTCCTATAACTTTCTCACCGATTTAGCTGATGCTCAGAAAACCAGTTTAGTTTTTCTCGTAATGCCACCACCGGACCAACAATTATTAAACTTGGACTACACGCATATTGGGCAAGTTTAACTAAATCACCGAGTAAACCAGTCATAACTTTTTGTTGAGTACTTGTTCCTTCCTCGACAATGGCGACAGGTGTGTTGATATCCATGCCATGCTTAATTAACTGCTGACTGATATTTTCAGCTTGAGAAAGTCCCATATAAAATACTAAAGTTTGCTTTTCCGCCGCTAAACTTGGCCAATCAAGATGACTCCCATCTTTCAAATGCCCCGTGATTAAGCGTACACTGTGCGCATAATCACGATGAGTTAATGGAATACCACTATAAGCTGAACATCCTGAAGCTGCGGTTATCCCTGGCACCACTGAAAAAGGAATATCAGCATTATATAAGGTTTCGAGTTCCTCGCCCCCTCGTCCAAAAATAAATGGATCTCCTCCTTTTAGGCGCACCACACGTTGCCCTTTTTTAGCCTGCTCGAGCAATATTTGATTAATCTGTTCTTGTGGTACGCAATGATAACCAGCTCGCTTACCAACAAATATTCGCTGAGCATCACGTCTGGCAAGATTCATTATTTCATCTGAAACCAAACGATCGTAGACGATAATATCGGCTTGCTGAATCTGTTGTAAACCTTTTAATGTCAGTAAACCGGCATCACCAGGTCCGGCACCGACTAAAACTACCTCACCACGATGGTCAAGCGATAAATTAAATAATTCATTAGTCAATGTTTCAACTCGCTCTGAGTCATTATTGGCAATCGCTTGTGCTAACCTGTCATGCATAAAAAGCTTTTCCCAAAAACGACGGCGTTCTGTCAGCGTTTTATAGGTTTGTTTAACTTTATTGCGTAAATAACCGGCATAATTTGCTAATTTACCTAGATGCTGTGGCAACATCGCTTCTAATTTTTCCCGTAATAATCGAGCTAAGACCGGAGCATGTCCTGTTGATGAGACTGCGACCATAATCGGTGAACGATCAATAATAGAGGGCATAATGAAGCTAGCATTTTTAGGTGAGTCAACCACATTGCAAAAAATGCGTCTATTTTCTGCTGCGATACTGACTTCTTGATTGGTTTTTGCGCAATCTGTTGCCGCAATGACTAACCATTTATTATCCAACAATTGCGTTTTAAATTCACTTTGCACCAATACTAACTGGTTTTGCTCCTGCCAACAGATGAATTGTGGATTAAATTCAAGAGCATTAACCGTGAGTTTTGCGCCTGCTTCAAGTAACAACCGAGCTTTACGCTCGGCTATTTCACCACCGCCAATTAACAGGCAATCACGACCCTCTAATTTACAAAATAACGGGAAATAATCCATAATACCTCAATATTTATTTTGCTTTAATCTCATTGATATTACGGTCTTTCTGTGCTGGTTGTTGAATGCCGAATAGCCTAATACTAGACAGATGACACCCGAAACAATATTATCCGATGATACCCAAAGTAATTTTGCCTGATGCCAAGCAAAATATAATTTCTCTTATGACGACCAAAGCAAGAGAGGGAAAATAACGGCATATTAGCAATACTGTGCTCTTAACTACAAGCAATAAACACTAATAAGAATCACCATATTGTAATAAATTTTGCGAAATCTTCAACTCAGTTTGCCATTTAAATAGTTAAACAAACTAGCCATTTATCTAAAATTCTACCACTGATGTGTACAGGTTTATACACAAGAAATTATTCAGTTTTTATGTGGTTTGAGTACTTATGAAAGTAACAAAATCCTTTACAATCAATATTTACAATAGAAAATATAAAATTAGCCAGACACTTTGTATAAAATTTATCCACACAGTTATCCACAGGTAGAATGTTAATTATAAACGGTTAGAAATACAATCTGTTTTTTACCACAATAAAAGCTTGCTAAAATTAAAAGTGATGACGAAAAAATGATAAATACCTGAATACTATTTCCAGTAAATATTATTATTAAAATAATTTGATTGAAGTATTAGTAGCAAATAAACTTGTTTATCATGCTAAGAAATCATAACAATAATAAGAAACCAAATCTATAAGAGCTACCTGATCAATAAATTTCTTATATCACTTCCAAGAAAAATGCTCTATTGACACACTATTACCAGTTTAATATTAATATAGATGACATTTTATGTAACGAAGATCGAATATCTTTATATGAGTTTTTTAACTTAAGAGGTATAGATTAATCGGGAGATTTAAGCTAATTGATACCGGTAATTTAAAGATTCTATATCAAGCAAAGTGAAAGAATAGGTAAGGAATAAAAATCCAGATTGGGAGTTTCAACAGCTATATATCCAGCTAATAGTTTATTGATAGAAAAACTAAATATATTTATTATGGTATAGCTAATTGAAATTTGGATAAATCAGCAAAATAATTATTTAGAAATAATAAATTAGATATTGTAATTTTTCTAATACAGTTATATTTTTGTTTGTTATCTGGATTTGCAACACGGATACGCTTTATATTTAGCTTTTTTAGTTACATATAACCCAGATTACTGTGCTGATAAATTATTGTTGAGTTTAGCTATCGTAAAGCTATTTTTTCAACGAAGAAAATAGTTCTTAATTAGTAGTTAACCTTGATAAATATAACGTTTTATTTGTAATTTCTTGTTTTATTGCAAGCCATCATAATAAATTAACAACGGTTAATTTAGCTTTAAAAGTACTAAGTAAATGATGGCTATTAATCTTGGTGTATTAATAATATGGAGTGATCTATGTCTAACAATACCATTCCTGCGGCACAAGCAATTCATCTTGCTTCTCTGATTAACGCAACCGAACAAGGCATTGCCAGTCAAATTTTAACCAAAACTTCAGGTGGCAATCTAACGTTATTTTCTTTTGATAAGGGCAAGGATTGTTTGAACATAGTGCGCCATTTGATGCTATTGTTATGGTAATTGAGGGGGGGGGAGTTAATCTTAACTGTCGATGGCAAACCAGTTAAAGCAGAGCCTGGCACGATAGTAAGAATGCCGGCGAATATTCCTCATACCGTTGAAGCCCCACAAGCTGCAAAAATGCTGCTAATCATGCTAAGAGAAATAGCGTTAAAAAATCATAAACAAGAGGAGTAATAAAATGATAAACACAAAAAAAGTAGCTGGACATAAATTTCTTGCTGGCTTAGGTAAAACCCGATTACGACCGGGTGGTAAACAAGCCACTGAGTGGTTATTTAAACAAGCTGGTTTTACCCCACAAAGTCAGGTTTTAGAAATAGCTTGTAATATGGCAACAACATCAATTGAAATTGCCAAAAGATTTGGTTGTCATATAATCGGTATAGATGTAGATAAGTCCGCACTTGAAAAAGCCAAACAAAATACCCAAAAAAACAATGTCGATCAGTTGGTGGACATACAACAAGCAAACGCTTCCAAATTACCTTTTGCCGATAATAGTTTTGATATCGTCATAAATGAAGCGATGCTAACTATGTATACAGATAATACTAAAGCTAATTTACTGACCGAATATTTCAGAGTATTAAAGCCCGGTGGCAAGTTATTGACGCATGATATTATGTTAACTAATCCAGAACAAGCACAAGAGATCATTGAACTTATTCGTCAGGCCATCAACGTCCATGCCCAGCCAATTAGTTATGATTCATGGCTTAATCTTTTTTCCAGTATCGGCTTTACCGATATCAAAGCTGCCCATGCACCAATGACATTGATGTCACCAAAAGGTATAATCACTGATGAAGGTTTTTTCGGTGCACTGAATATTTTTCGCAATGCCTTACGTAAACAAAACCGAACTCAATTCTTTAATATGTTCAGGACATTCAGACAAAATAGGCAACAACTCAATTATATTGCCGTGTGCAGTATGAAACCCAAATAGATAATACGGCAAAACTTAACAATTAGTTAAAGTTACAATGTAAAAAGTGAGATTAGTGCTAAAGTGATTCTTACTGGATGAGGCGATTATAAAACAATGATCAGTTGTTATGATAAATTAATAATTTGCGAGCAGATTACTGTTGTATCAATAGTGAGCTAAAAACTTTATTAATACTGACTATTAATTTTGGGGCTGTTTGAATGAGCAGCCGTATATTGTCATCGGGCGGGCAAATTGGTACAAAATAAATAGTCTAAATTGAAGCAATTGCTAAAGAAAACCATTAGTTTTAAAAGATCTGACAACGATAGTTTTCACTAGCTGATGATACAGTCTTCCAATACCTCGACGCACAATCCCTATGAATGATTTTGTCTATAGCATATCGTTTCTGTTAATTTATTCAAACTACACTAAAGCACGATATCTTTAGGTGTGACTAATTTATGTTAAATAAATATTTGTATCTTAGATCGGTTTTCCGCTCTGCTTAGGATAAATAAACGTATAGCTTACCTATAAAACCATCTATCTTGAATACAAATAAATTATCGGGATAACATAAAGCTGTTTTGTATTTTTTAAAGATAGAATTGAAACAATCCTTTATATTCTTATCTTATTTTTCTATGATTTAATTTAATATTAATAATTTTAAAAATTATTGACAATGAAATATCTTATACAGCATATTATATTATTCATCTTCTACCTGGTATTCATTGACTTTGTACAAGCAAGTCAAGCAAGTGTTTGTCACACCGACTCTCCTTATTATGATTTGTTGGTTGAAAAGGACGGCATATATCTGCAAGAAACAATGAAAGCTGAGAACAAAATTAGTTACATATCACAATCAAAAATACGCTTAAAGGAGATTACAGATAAAGGCGCCCAGATTATTTCTGATGATGGTAACAAGATACTTGTATTATCTGATTCAAAATACTATTTTATACGTAAACCCTTATATATAAAAATCAATAAATATGAAATTACCCCGTTATTTAATGAAAATGAAGTTAGTAAAATTGTTTCTAACAAATTCTTTCTAATTTCTGACCATTGGTATTATGTCTCTTATACGTCTAAGGGGGAATCCGATAAACACAAAATACCTGAACTCAAAGGAAATTTAGAAATCATTGCCGATTCTGATAGTAATAATTACTTAGATAATAATGCAGTTTTATTAAAAGATGGTAATGCTGTGTATGTCTACGATATAAATAAGAATAAACTTGAAAAAATTCCTCATCTCACACCTTCGCAAACACATCTTATTCAGTCCCGTAATACGCCATACTACTTGTATGACGATGATACATTTTATCTGATTGATAAAGACTATAAATACA